>JBOGKL010000431.1:0-6214 GCA_050745525.1 Terriglobales bacterium
CAGCGCCGCCACCGGCGCCGCCAGCGTGCCCTCGCGGTAGTCGCTCAGCACGGCCTCAAACTGGGCGCAGCCGTAGGCGGTGGGTTGCGTGCTCATGACTGACCCTCCGCACGGCCGAGGCTGGGGCGCAGCAGGCGCGCCAGCTCAATGCGGCCGCGGTTAATGCGGCTTTTGACCGTGCCCTCGGGCAGGTGCAGCACGGCCGCTATTTCCTTGTAATCGAGATCCTGCAGGTCGCGCAGAATGATGGCCTCGCGCAACTCGGGGGAAAGCTTCAGCAGCGCCCGCTGCACGTGCTCGTGGACTTCCCTGCCCCAGACTTGCTGGTCGGCGGCGCGGCCAGGGGCGGCCAGCGCGCGCGGGACGAGCTCGCCTTCTGCATTCTCCGTCTCCAGCGGATCGGTCATGCGGTCGGGACGGGCGCGACGATAGTGATCAATCAGCAAGTTGCGCGTCAGCGTGGTCAACCAGGTCGTGAGCGAGCCCATCTCGGGTCGGTAGTTGTTCAAATTGCGGAACAGGCGAATGAAGACATCTTGCGCCAGGTCTTCGGCGTTGGTGGAACTTCCGGTGAAACGGAAGCAAAGATTATAAACGCGGCGAGTGTGCAGCCGCACCACTTCCTCCCAAGCCGCCGCGTCGCCCGCCAGACAACGATCCACCAGATGACGATCGTTCACATGAACACCGTCAGCGACACTGGCAAGCGCGCGGCTGGCCCCTGAGAGGACAATGACGCGCGGCCGGGCCATCTCTCGGGGCTGCCCTCGGGGGTGGGCCAGAAGATTCGGGTTGGTCCAAACAGTGGCAGCGCTCACACCTCAGTAAACGCAAATGGCGGCAGGAAGGTTCAGTAAGACTAGCGCAGCGCCGGAGACCCTATACTTGATGAGAAGCCGGAGTTCCCTTCCCAGATTTCGCTCTCTGAATGAACCGTAAACGCATTCTTATCAGCAGCTTACTCGTGGCTGTGGTGGTTCTGCTGGTGTGGCAGTTCCATCATAGCCCGGAGTGGCGGCAGTTTAGTTGGGATAAGGTTTGGACCGCGACCAGCCAGGCGGAGGGGTGGTACATCCTGGGCGCGGTAGTGTTGATCTACGCCAGCTATTTGATCCGCACCTGGCGCTGGCAGGCGCTGATGTCCCCGCGCGGACGCTTCCAGCCCGTGCTCAAGGGCACCGTGGTGGGATTCACCAGCCTGGCGTTTTTGGGGCGGGCGGGCGAGCTGGTCCGGCCCTATTATATCGGGCGCAAGCACGACAACAAGTTGTCTCCGCAGTTGGTGGTGTGGGTCATCGAACGGGTGCTCGACATGTTCGGCGTCGTGCTGCTCGTGGGCCTGGACTTGGGGCTGGACCCTTCGATCAAGCAACTGACGCGCAACGGCGGCTATCAATCAGCCATCCAGAAGGCGGGCATCGTCATCATGGCCGGTATCGCCTTCATCATCATCATGCTGTACCTGTTTCACCGGCACGCGCCGGGATGGCTGGCCTGGCTGCATCGGCGACAGCAGCGGCATCCCTGGTCGTTCCGCAAGCGCTATGTGCATTTTCTGGAGATGCTGGCGCAGGGGTTGGAGGCGCTCAAGCGTGGACGCACGTTGATCTACACGGTTGCGCTAACGCTGGCGCTGTGGATGGTGGTGAGCGGGTGCATGTGGATGGTGGTGCGCGCCTACCCGGATATGCTGCCTGGGTTTGCCCTGTCCGGAGGCGTGCTGCTGATGGGACTGACCGCGATCGGCTCGGTGGCGCAACTGCCGGCGGTGGGCGGAGGCTTTCAGGTGCTGACGATTTTCGGCCTGACCAAGATCTTCGGCGCCGATTCGGCCGCCGCCACCAGCGCCGCGCTCGTCGTCTGGCTGGTATGCTTCTATGCCATAGCACCGTGGGGCGTGGGTCTGGCCACGCACGAGGGGGTCACATGGCGAGGGTTGGGGGAAGAAGCACAGGACGCGGAGGCGAGCGAACCGTAGGGGAAGGCACGCCGTCGCCCGGTTCCGCCGACGGCAGAATCAAGCCAGCAGACAGAGGGCGCCGTGGTGAGCAAGCGCTTTATCGAAGGTAACGAGAGTACCTTCGGCGGCCTCGGCAAAGGCGAGCAACCAGGCGTCAGCCCACAGCTTGGGTGAAGCGGTGCGCCCCTTGGCACGGATCCGGAAACGAGCGTCCACATCGGGAGGCTCAGCGAAGAAGCTGACACGATCGTCACTGTAGAGGCGATCGTGGACGCGCCAAGCCTCGCTCATCGTCAGAGGCTTGCCATCCATTGCGGCCGCAGTGGTTACCAGCCGGAGAAATCCGAGTTGGGTCAACCGGCAAAATGCGATTCCGCCATCCTGCCGCTGCCACCAGCGCCGGGCCAGCGCGGCGTGAACGTGCTCAACCGCCGTCAACGCCAGCCAGACGTTGACGTCAGGGAAGCTTAATAAGCTCATAAATGTCTTGGTTGCTGAGGCAGATTCGCCTGCCCGCGGGCCTGATCAAGGATTGCTCCAGGCTCAGGCGCCGGTGCGGACGGCTTTGCCTGGTCTCCTCCACCGCGCGTTCGACGCCGGCCAGAATCAACTGGCGTGCACTACAGCCCTTGCGGGCGGCGGCCTCGTGGATGCGGCGGTGCAGATCGCGCGGGAGGTCAATCGAGGTGCGAATGGACTCGGGCCCCATATGGGCAAGGATGCCCCCGATACTTATTTAAGTCAAGGTTGCGGCAGGGCTCGTTGAAGCCGCAGATACGCCAGTATACTTGGGCGTATGAATGACAGATGGGAGCAGGCGCGAGGTTGGGCGCGGACGGCGGATGAGGGGGATCGGCTGGCGCCGGCGCGGGAGCGCTTCCGTATTCCTGAAGGCGTCTACTGTTGCAGCCACTCGCTCGGGCTCGAACCGCGGGCGGCGGCCGCCTACGTGCAAGAGGTTCTTGACGTCTGGGGCGAGCGCGCGGTGGAAGGGCACCATCTGGGCACACGGGCGTGGGCGGAATACTCGCGGCCGCTGGAAGCGATCAGCGCGCGACGGGTGGGCGCGGCGCCCGAGGAAGTCGCGGTGATGAACTCACTCACCGTGAACCTGCACCTGATGCTGGCCAGCTTTTATCGGCCGCGGGGCGAGCGGCACCGGATTCTGATCGAGCGGCATGCGTTCCCCTCCGATCGCTATGCGCTCGCGTCGCACCTGCGCCAGCACGGCTACGATCCGGCCGAGGCACTGGTCGAGGCCGAAGGCGGCGAGATCGAGGAGCAGATTGCCCGCGAGGGTGGGCGTCTGGCGCTGGTGCTGCTGGGCGGGGTGAATTACTTCAGCGGGCAGTCCTTCGACCTGGCTGCCTGCGCGCGTGCGGCGCAGGCGGCGGGAGCCACCGTCGGCTTCGACCTGGCGCACGCCATCGGCAACGTCGCGATTGACCTGGAAGCCGCCCACGCCGACTTCGCCGTCTGGTGCGGGTACAAATATCTGTGCGGCGGGCCGGGCGCGCCCGGCGGCTGCTACGTGGCCGCGCGGCACTGGACAGGCCGTGAGGCGCTGCCGCGGCTGGCCGGATGGTGGGGCAATCGCGCCGACACGCGCTTCGAGATGCGCGATGCGTTCGAGCCCGAGCGCGGCGCGGCGGGATGGCAGGTGAGTTGCCCTTCGATTCTCTCGCTGGCCGGCTTGCGCGCCGGACTTGGGGAATACGCCGCCGCCGCGGGCTGGGAAGCGAAGCGCCAGGCGCTGACCGCCGGGGTGCGGCGCTGGGCGGCTGCCTTGCTGCCGGAGGTGAAGGTGGTCACGCCGGCGCCGGGAGGCGCGCTTGTCGCGTTCGAGCTGGGGGAGACGGCCGGAGCCGTCCAGGGGAAGCTGCGGGCGGCGGGCGTGTATAGCGACGTGCGCGGGGCGATATTACGCCTGTCATTTCATCCTCTGTATAACCGCTACGCCGATGTGGTGGACGCACTTTCGGCCTTGGCGGACGCGCTGGCAGCGTGACGGCGTTAGCGCGCGGCGCGGTGGCTCTGGTCGAGCAGCTCGAGGACATGCGCCACCACGACCGGCGGCGGCAGTGCGGCAGCGAGCTGGAGCGAGCAGCCGGGATTGGCGGTGGCCAGAATCGTGGCGCCGGTGGCGCGGAAGGCTGCGGCGCGGTCGGCGGCCAAGGCGGCGGCGATGGCGGGCTGGGTGAGGTTGTAGACGCCGGCTGAGCCGCAGCACTGGTCGGCGCGCTCCATCTCGCGCAGCTCGAGTTCGGGAATGGCCCGCAGCAGCGCACGCGGCGCTTCGCGGATGCGCTGGGCGTGCGCCAGGTGGCAGGCATCCTGATAGACGGCGACGGCGGGCAGCGGACCGAGCAGCTCGCGGCGCAGACCGAGGCGGTCGAGAAACTCGGTGGCATCCTGGACGCGGGCCGAGAAGGCCTCGGCACGCGCGCGCCAGGCTGGGTCGGTGTCGAACAGGTCGGCGTAGGCCTTGAGCTGAGCGCCGCAGCCGGAGGCATTGGCCACGATCGCATCCGCCGGGAGGCGCTCGAGCGCAGCTATATTGGACCGGGCAAGAGCCCGCGCGTAAGTCCGGTCGCCCGAGTGCGCATGCAGCGCGCCACAGCATCCGAAGGCGCGCGGGATCACCACCTCGCAGCCCTGGGCTGTGAACACGCGCACGGTGGCGCGGTTCAACTCGGGCAGCAGCTCGTTCTGCACACAGCCGGGCAGAAAAATCACGCGGGCGCGATGCTTGCCGGAAGCAGCAAACGTCCGGCCGAAGGCGGCAAACGGGACTGCCTCGATGGGCGGACAGAGCCGCGCCTGCGCCGGGCCGTAGCGCGCCAGCCCGGAGACTTGCGCCCAGCGGATGAGCCGCGCCACGGCGCGGCGACGGCGCGGGCGCGGAACGAGCCCGCGTAACACCCAGCGCTGCCACAGTTTGGGCGGGTGCGCCGCGCGCAATTCGGCGCGCGTGCGCTCCAGGATGGCGCCGTAGTCCACCCCCGAGGGGCAGGCCGTCATGCAGGCGCGGCAGTCGAGGCAGCGATCCATGTGCAGGCGGAAGCCGTCGTCAAGGGTGATGCGCCCGGCATCGGCTTGCGCGACCTGGTAGATGCGGCCGCGCGGAGAGTCGAGTTCCTCACCCAGCACGCGATAGGTGGGGCAGGCGTTCAGGCACAACCCGCAGCGCACACAGCGGGTGTAATCGGCCGCGCGCGGCGCCTCCGGAGTGGTGAAGCTGCTAGGCACAGGCGTCGCCATGGAAGATGCCGTCGGGATCGAGGGCGGATTTGAGACGGCGCTGCAGCGCTTCGGCGCCGGGCGGAAATGGCGCCGGCGCCGGACGCGGCTCGACCCAGTAGACGCCCAGGCCCAGGCGGCCGGCAATCTCGGTCCCTTCGCCCAAGGCCTCGAGCGCGGCCACCGCTTGCGCCGGCGGAAGCGCGACGTTGGGCTGCGGCGCGGTGCCGGCTCCGGCGCCGGGTACGCGCTCGAAGGGCAGTGCGAGGCGCTCGAGCTCGGCGCGATAGCGCGCCTGCACGGCGGCCGAGCCGGCATAGGTTACCGCGACCCTGCGCTCACCCTCGCTGACGAGCAGCTCGAGGGCGAGCGGACGCAAGGGCGAGTGCAGCAGCGAGGTGCGGAGAAACTCGACTTCAGGCCAGGTGAGCGGACCGAAGCGCGCGGTCTCGAGGTTCTGCGGCAAGGGAAAGACCTTGAAATTCACGCCCGTGATAATGCCGAACGCACCGCGGCAGCCGATCACCGGCTTCATCCAATCGTAGCCGGCGACGTTTTTCACCACGCGCCCGCCGCAGTGGACGAGCGTGCCGTCGGAGGCGGCCATCTCCAGACCGATGGTGAAGTCGCGCACCGAGCCAAAACGCTGGCGCAACGGGCCAGACAGATGGCACGCCAGCGCGGCACCCAGCGTCGTCGTCTCCGGATGCGGGATGTCAATGGGCACGAATTGTCCATGCTCGGTCAGCACGGCGTTGAGCGCGGCCACGGTACAGCCGGCATCGGCGCCGACGGTGAGATCGCCGGGCTGGTAGAAACGGATGGCGTGCATCGGGCGCAGGTCGAGATGCTTGTGTGGGCAGGCGGACGGACGGCGGCAACTGAGACCGGAGCGCCGCGAGGCTTCGACCGCCGCGAGGACGTCAGAAGGGGTGGCCGCCGTCACAGGGTGCCGTCCTTATAGAGCCTCGCGTCGGTGCGGATTTCGGCGCACATGTGCGCCGAGGGCAGGAG
>JBOGKL010000432.1:0-7797 GCA_050745525.1 Terriglobales bacterium
GCCCGGCGCCGTGGACGACGACGCCGGCGTCGCCGCCCAGGATTGGGCCCCCGTCGTGCGCTGGACGGCGTCGCCCCAGGCCCTGTTCGTACTCTCGTCCGAGTACTTCGCCGAGAATCGCCGCAACGGCACCGTCCTCGAGGTCAATGGCACCCGCCTGCGTCAGCTCGCGCTGCGCGGCATCGTCGCGGCGCACGGTCTTTGGGACGGCAGCGTGTTCGCGCAATCGGAGGACTTCGACTCCACCTTCACCTCGATCGCCGCCGATCGCAACTCGGAGAAGCTCGTGCTGCAGCAACAGGTGCCCTCGCGCGCCTCCGGCGCCGCCCTCGACTGGTCTCTGGCCGGCACCGGTTGGAATCTCCTCGCCGGCGGCTCCTACACCCACGTCACCGCCGTAGACAACGAGATGACGCCCGCCTTCCCCACCCAACCCACGCGCGCGGAGAACGGCCGCCAGCGCCTCGGTGGCGGCTTCACCGAATTGAGCTGGAGTCCGCTCGCGCACTGGTCCGTTACCGCCACCCTGCGCCGCGACGGCTGGTCCAACTATGACGCCTTCCAGGCCGCCCCTTCCGGCCTGACCAACTATCCCGCCCGCCATGCCTCCGCCTGGAGCCCCAGCCTGGGCGGCGTCTGGGCGGCCCGGCCCTGGCTGTCGCTGCGCGCCTCCGCCTACCAGTCCTTCCGCGCCCCGACGCTCAACGAACTCTACCGCCCTTTCCGCGTCGGCAACATCCTGACCGAGTCCAATCCGCTGCTCGCCGCCGAACGCTATCGCGGTGCGCAGGCGGGCGCCGTCGCCAGCCTCCCGCACGCGCTGCGCCTCCATGCCACTTACTTCGACGGCTGGGTCAGCAATCTGGTCACCAGCGTGACGCTGAGCCAGACGGCCAAGCAAATCACCGACCAGCGTCAGAACCTTGGCCGCGTCCGTCCCCGCGGCCTGATCCTCGGCCTCGCTTGGCAACCGCTCGCGCCCGTAAATCTCTGGGCCGATTACACCCACCTCGACGCCCGCGTGCTCAGCGCCCTGCAGCCGCAACTCGTCGGCCTGATCCCCCCGCATGAGCCCGCCAATAACTTCGACGCCCGCGCCCTCCTGCGCGCCCGCGGCTGGACCTTCTCGCTCGCGCAACGCTTCGGCGGCTCGAGCTTCGACGACGCCCTGAATCAGTTCCCGCTGCCCTCGTTCTGGACCACCGATGTTTTCCTCAGCCGCGCCTTTGCCGCCCGCTGGGGCCGCTGGTCGCCCTATCTCGCCGCGACGAATCTGTTCAATCGCCGTTACGCCGTCGAGGTCACCCCCGGCGATCTGCTCAACGCGCCCCGCACGCTTACCGCCGGCCTGCGCCTGCGCTGGGGTGATCTCTGAGTACCTGGGCCGGCGTGCTTATAGCGGTACGCGCTCCAGCGGCACAATGAACTGAATGCCCGCGACCCGGACCGACTGCAGGCGGGCGTCGGAGGTGACGAATAAATCCACGCCCGCCGTCGCCGCGCAGGCCAGATGCACCGCATCCGGAGGACGGATACGACCGGAGCGCAGTTGCGCAAAGGTCCGCGCCTGCTCGGGTGCGAAGGGCAGCACAATCGCCGTGTTTTGCACCGCCTGCTCGTAACGCGTGCAGATGGCCTCGTCGCCCCTCTCCACCGGTTTGACCAGCAATTCCGCCAGCGCCAGCGCCGACGTCAGTAGCTGATCGCCACGCCTAAGCATGGCCGTACGCAGTTGGCGCGCCCTCTCCGCGCGCTCATCGGAGCCCTCGAACAGGTAAACAAAAATGTTCGTGTCCCAAAATATCCGGCTCACTTGGGCCCTGCTGGCGATTCCTCCCACCCCTGCCGCACGCGCTCGACGTAAGCATCCGGATCCTCGCCTCTCCATAGCTCACGCCCGCTGCCCCACAGCTCCAAAAGCGGATCCGACAGCGGCCGCTTCTGCCGTGACCAGTCCGCGTACCAAGGCAATAGGTCCTGCCACGCCGCCGCCAGATCACTCGAGCTGGGCGCAATCTTGGCGCCCTCTCGCCGCGGATCGTAAGGGTCGCCCTCGCGGTACAGGCGCCGCCGCCCTCTTCTCGTTTCCACCAGCATTCGATACCGCCCCGGATTCGGTTTGCGATTGGCCACGTCGTGTTGTTGGATGTGCTGAAATACGCCCACCCGTTTGAACCCGAGCTTCTGCGCCCGGTCCCATATCTCCCGCACCGAAAAGTCTTCCGCCTCTGGTTTTTCCCGCTGCAGCGTGGCCGTCGCCACCCACGCCTCGTCAGCTACCTTTTCCTTTATAAAACCAGTTTTATAAAGTTCAATACTCACATACTTAGTATACGCCAAACCAACAAGTCCACCGCCACGCAAAATGCCTTCTCTTCCACTACTTATGGTTGGCTGTTAGCGCCGCCTGCGGGCTGGGATCTATCGGTTGGGGTGGCTTGGGCATGTGGGCCGCGTCAAAGCGTGGCAGCGGCTCGGGAGCCATGGCCAGCGCGTAGGCGGCTGATGCGATTTCAGCCGCGCCTTCCCGCAAGTCCTGCGGCACAAGGCGCTCGTAGGTGTCGAGGTTGGTGTGCCACGAGTACGGCTGGTACTCGATCGGATCCTGGGCGAAGTTCACACCCGGCAGCCCGGCCTGGCTGAACGAGGTGCTGTCGGTGCCGCCGGTGCGGCGGCTGTTGGTCGCCACGGCTCCCATAAATCCCCAGTCGTGAAACGGCGCCAGCGTGGTCCGGAAAAACTCGGCCGCTGCCGGCGGACCGAACACGCGCGCGCCGCGCGGCTTCGACGTGCCGTCGTCAATGTTCAAATAGGCCACCAGGTCCTTGTACTCCGGCTTCGGGAGCTCGAAGCTGCCGAAGTGCTGGTCCACGTACGCCAGCGAGCCCAGCAGGCCCTCCTCTTCCCCGCCCCACAGCGCCACCCGGATGGTCCGGCGCGGGTGGGCGTGCATGGCCAGCAGAATCCGCGCCGCCTCCAGCATCATGGCGCTCCCGGCGGCGTTGTCGGTGGCGCCGGTGGCATTGTTCCACGAGTCCAGATGCCCGCCCAGCATCACCACCTGGTCCTTAAGGTCGGTGCCGGGAATCTCGGTCACAACGTCATTGAAGTGGTTCCCCGCCGCATAGGTGACGTTGTGAATATCAAAGCGCAGCGTGACGGGAATGCCGTCGGCAAGCAGGCGCGAGATGCGTCCGTAGCTATCCGACTGCATGACCACGGTGGGCACGGCGGTCGTGACGTCATAGCTGGGGTTGTTGTAGGCGACGATGACGCCGTGCGCCTTATGCGCGTCGTTGATGCGCACCCTGACCCCGTTCTTGAGCAGGAAGGCGTCCAATTGCGCGCTGACCTGGCGGTAGCTCAGATGCCCAGGTTCGGTCTGCGGCGCCGGGAAACGGAAAAAGCGCGGGCGCCGGTAGGGCGCGCAGGCTGCGCTTGCCGCATCGAGCACATGGAACATGCAGTTCCACTCCGTATCCGGCCGCCGCAACGGCGGCGGGTTGAAGTTGACCGGAACCATCTCGTACGCGCCCACGAGCACGATCTTGCCCGCGACGACGGGTGCGTACTTGGCGAAATAGGCGTCGAGATCGGCCTGCGTGCCCTGCGGCGCGGGCGTGAAGCGCCCGTTCTGAAAGCTTCCGCGCGAGAGGCCGGGCGGAGAGGGTACGAGCACGGCTTGGGCGCTGACCGGACCGTGCGTGCCCGGCGTCCAGTGCAGCGGCCGGACCACGAGCTGGTTTTGAAACGGCGCGATCGCGTTTGCCTGCAGCAGCAGGTTGGCCCATCCGGGCACGGTATGGTGCAGGCGCTCGGGCACGAACGGATACGGCTCCAGGTGCGCATTCTGCATGCCCCACGAGGTCGTCGTGCGCACCACCCATTCATCGGCGCGCACCAGGTTCGGATCGCCGGTCAGGCGCGGACCATACACGTCGGCCAGCTCGTGCATGATCCACATGATCTTCGAGTTGGCCGGTGTCTCCAGCGCGCGCGCGCGCACCTCCACCTGCTGCTGGCTGAGCTGCTGGGCGCCGAGCGCCGGCGCCAGCAACCCCAAGGTGATCCCCAAAGCAATCGTTGCCCGCATCAAGAGCCTCCTCCCGCTGTCGGGGGAAAATTGTATCAGTAATAGGCGCCAACGGCGCGTCCTCAATCCAATTGCGTGGCCGCCATGGGCGGTCGCGCCTCCCGGGACCGCCGCCCCAGCACCAGCGCCAGCGCGCCCAGGATGATGGCCGTGCCCAGCAAGCTGGGCCAGTGCAGCGCTTCCCCGCCCCACTCCCAGCCCAGCAGCAGCGCCACCACCGGGTTCACCAGCGCGTAGGTGGCCACATGCACGGCCGCCACCCGCTCCAGCAGCCACACGAACACCCCATAAGCCAACACCGACCCCGGCAGCACCAGATACAGCAGCGACCAGACCGCAGCCGGGGTAAACGCGCTCGCCCAGTGCAGGCCCCGCAGCTCGCCGCTGGCGGCCGAGGCCGCCAGCAACATGGCCCCGCCCACCAGCATCTGCGCGGCGGCGCTGACGCCGGCGTGCGCGGGCATGGGCAGGCGCACCATCAGCACCGTGCCCACGGCCCAGGCCAGCGAAGCCAGGATGAGGGCCGTTACCGGCCCAGCCGGCAACTGCGCCGCCCCTCCGCCCGACATCAGCACGGCCATCCCCGCCACTCCCAAAAGGCATCCGCCCAGCACCCGGGCCGAGGCCGGCTCGGTGCGCCACACCCAGGCCTCCAGTCCGGCGATACACAGCGGCACCAACGCCACGATCACCGCCGTCATGCCCGAGGAGACCCGCGTCTCGGCCCAGAAGACGACCCCGTAGCCGATCAAAAACATCAGCACTGACACCAGCGCCACCGCGCCCCATTCCCGCGCCCGCGGATGCGGCCACCCCCGCCCCCACCCCCAGCCGTACAGAATCCCTCCCGCCAGCAGAAAGCGCAGCGCCGCCAATAGCAGCGGCGGCAGCGTGGCGTCTCCGATCTTGATGGCGAGAAACGTCGCGCCCCAAAACACGTAGACCACGAAAAAACCCGCCAGGACCGAGAGGGGAATGCGCCGGGACATAACTGAGCGTAAGCGGGTCGCGCGGCACAGCCGCGCGGGGGCCCCGCGCCAGTCAAAGACTGGGAAAATGATACTGTAGCAGTGCGGCAGGAATCACAAGGAGAAGCAAGTCATGAAGGCTTGGGGCTGTGTCGCGGCGTGCGTGCTGGCGCTGGCGGTGATGGCGGGAGCGCAGGGCTCCCCGCATCCGGACAATTACAAGTTGGTCAAGTCCATCCCCCTCCACAATACCGCCGGGTGGTGGGACTATCTCGGCCTTAACCAGGAAGACCGCGAGGTCTTTGTCTCCGCCGGCAACCAGGTGCTGGTCATCAACGCCGACACCTATGATCTCGAGGGCTCCATCGGTCCCCTCGACGGCGTGCACGGCGTGGCCATCAGCCATCGCGACGAGCACGGCTTCACCAGCAACGGCGGCAGCAACAGCTCCACCGAGTTCAACGCCCAGACGCTCAAGGTCATCCGCACCATCCCCCTGCCCATCCAGCATCCTGACGGCGTCATTCACGACCCGGCCACCAACCGCATCTTCTATTTCAACCACGACCGCCACGCCGCCGCCGTGGATGCCTCCTCCGGCCGCGTGGTGGGCACGGTGCTGCTGCCCGGCAAGGACGCCGAGTTCGCCGCCGCCGACGGCCGCGGACACGTCTTCGACAACCTCGAGGACTCCAGCCAGGAAATCGAGATCAACGCCAGGAACCTGAAGATCATGCGCGTCTGGCCGCTGGCCCCCTGCCAGCACCCCTCCGGCCTGGCCATGGACGCCTACAACCGCCGCCTCTTCGTCGGCTGTCACAACAACATGCTGGCCGTCGTGAACGCCGAAACCGGCGCCATCGTCTCCACCTTCCCCATCGGCCCGGGCGTGGACGCGGTCCGCTTCGACCCCAAATTTAAGCTTGTCTTCAGTTCCAGTGGGGGAGACTCGGGGAGTATCACCGTGATTCACGAGGATAACCCGAACCATTTCACGCTCCTGGGCACGATCGCCACCGCGCCCGGCGCGCGCACCATGGAACTCGATCCGGAAACCCACAAACTGTTCACCGACACGGCGCAATTCGCGCCCCGCCAGCCCGGCCAGACCGGCCGGCCGGCGATGCTCCCCAACAGTTTTCATTTGCTGGTGTACTGGAACTACTAGGAGAAGCTCATATGCGGTATTTGCGATTTTTCGGACTGGCCGTCGCCGCCCTGGCGATGGTGACACTGGCGGGCGCGCAGGACGCCCCGCCCGCCTCCCGCCCCGATGGCTACCACGTGGTGAAAACCATTCCCCTCAACAACAGTCACGGCTGGGACTACATGGACATTGACACCGCCAAGCAGCGGCTCTATGTCTCGGCCTCGACCAAGGAGATCGTGCTCAACGCGCGTACCTACGCCGTCATCGGCACCATCCCCGGCCTCAAGGGCACGCACGGGGTGGGCATCAGCGACCGTGACAATCACGGCTTCACCAGCAACGGCGGCGGCAACGACTCCACCGAGTTCAATCTGCGCACGCTGCGCGTGATCAAGACCATCCCTCTGCCCATCCAGCGCCCCGACGGTATCATTTACGACCCCGCCTCCGATCGCATCTTCTATTTCAATCACGACAGCCACGCCGCGGCCGTGAACGCCGCCGACGGCACGGTGGCGGGCACCATCCTGCTGCCCACGCGCGCGGCCGAGTTCGCCGCCGCCGACGGCCGCGGCCACGTCTTCGACAACCTGGAATCCTCGAGCCAGGAAATCGAGATCAACTCCCGCACCCTCAAGGTCATGCACGTTTGGCCGCTGGCTCCCTGCACGAGCCCTTCCGGTCTGGCCATAGACCGCGCCAGCCATCGCCTTTTTGTCGGCTGTGACAACCACCTGCTCGCCGTCGTCAACTCCGACAACGGCAAGGTTGTGACCACCGTGCCCATCGGCGGCGGCGTGGACGCCACCCGTTTTGATCCCAAGACCAAGCTCGTGTTCAGCTCCAACGGCGAGGATGGCACCATCACCGTCATCCACGAGGACAGCCCCGATCAGTACACCGTCGTCGGCAACGTCCCCACCGCCCGCGGCGCCCGCACCATGGAAGTGGACACGACCACCGGCACCCTGTTCACCGTCACCGCCAAGTTTGAGCCGCGCAAGCCCGGACAGCCCCGCTACCGCCGCACCATGGTGCCCGGCAGCTTCGAGCTGATCGTCGCCGCCCGGCAATAACAGGAACTACATCCGCCGCAGCGCGGCGAGCGGGATGCTCACCCATTCCGGCCGGTTGTTGCGCTCGTAGGCCAGCTCGTACACGGCCTTCTCGCGCTCAAAGAACCGGCACGCCGCGGCGAATCCGCCGTCCTCGGCGGGCGCAAGCCGCACCGGCGCGTCCGCGATGGCGGCGCGGTAGGCCTTAAGAAACGCTGCCCGCGCGGCGCCCTCCCACTCCGGCTGTGCGGCGGTGTGGGCGGCATACCCGAACGAGCGCAGCATCCCGCCCACGTCCTGCAGCGCCGTCCCCTTGCGCCGCCGTTCCGCCAACGGCCGTGCCGGCTCACCTTCAAAGTCGAATAAGAAAAAGTCCCCGTCGGCTTTGAGCGTCTGGCCCAAGTGGTAATCGCCGTGGATGCGGATTTTCTGGCACCCGGCGAGCGCCGCCAGCCCATCCTGCCCCTGCTCCAACTGCCCGCGCCAGCGCGCCAGCAGCGCGGCGTCCGGCGCCGCCGCGGCGCCCACGCC
>JBOGKL010000433.1:0-22191 GCA_050745525.1 Terriglobales bacterium
GGATCATAGCCCGCCACCACCTGGGCTAGCTGGGTATCGGTGGCGGTCAGGACTCCCCAACTGCCTATCTGGCGCGGGTCGGCAGGGTTGGTGATATCGAGAACCCGCAGATCGCCCTGTCCATTGCCTGCGGTCGAGGTCTCCGAGCCGGGTACGGCCACCAGCGCGTACAATTTGTCCTGTGTGTGATCCACCTGGCCCACCGCGTTGGTCGGCCCCGGTACGGCGACAAACGCCACATCGTCCACGCCGTCCAACCCCGAGCTCCACGTCCCGAGCAAGGCCGGACTCGCCGGATTGGTCACGTCGTAGAACTGCACGCCCGCGTTTTGCGCGTTGCTGTTGCTCGGATCGCACGGCTGCTCGGTAACCGCCATCATGTCGCCCGAGCCGCCGCTGTGAAAGTCGGGCGTGCTAAGGCCGGTGCCGATGCGTACGTTTTCCTGGCTGGCGCCGCTGACGGCGCCGGCGGTGGCGACCAGTTGCGGGTTGGTGATCTGGCTCAGATCTACGATCTTGACGCCCGTGGCCGGGCAATCGCCGGCGGTTCCACGCGTGCCTACATAGGCGTAACTCACACCGGAGGCTCTGGAAACCGCGACCCGCACCGCGGCATTTTGACCATGGCCGCCCAGATCCGTGTGCGCCACTTGCGTCAAGCTGACGCCGGGCAAACGCACCACGATGGTGTAAGAAGCCGCGGCGGTCTGGGGCGAGGAAGAGCTGTCAATCACCTTGACGGGAACGGTGAAGGAGCCGGCCTGCGCCGGCGCGCCGGAGATCACGCCATTGCGGCTGATCGTGAGGCCGGGAGGCATGGCGCCGGTGGCTTCAAACGTCACGGGCCCAATGGCGGTTACGCCGGGCGAGCCCAGGTCGGTCTCCAACGCGTAATCATAAGGCGTATCCACCACCGCCTGCGGGAGCGCCGAGAAATTTGGGGTGAGGAGCTGGAACGCGGTGGTGACGGGGGCAACCGGCGTGGTCACCGGGGTCGAAGGACCACCGCAGCCGACCAGCCCGCCGAGCAGCAAGGCCATTCCCACCAACGCGAGAGCGCTTGGGCGAACATGGATTGTCCTTATTCGCATCAGAACAGTTGAGAAGCAACCAATGGGTTGAGTTTACCTCATTCCGGCACGCTGCCGGACGGCCCGTTGCCGCTTTAGAATATGGCGTAGATGACCGCCCGCCGCAACCGATGGCTGATTTCCGTAGTAGTGGTGATCGCTGTCGTGGCCATCGGGCTATGGCGGCTTTGGGCGCCGGGGCCGCGTTTGGCCCAACCGCAGATGCTCGAAATCGCGCCCGGCACCAGCCGGACCGGGATCGCGCGCCAGTTGCGCCAGGTTGGCGCCATCGGAAATTCGTTCGGGTTCGAACTCTGGGCGCTGCTGCACCTGCGCAGCACGTTGAAGGCCGGCCCGTATCAGTTCCTGGGAGGTCAATCCGTACCCGAGGTTTTTCACACGGTCTCGCGCGGGCTGTACTTCACCGTTCCGGTCACCATCCCCGAGGGATATAACCGCTTCGATATCGCCCGGGAACTGCAACAGAAGGGGTTGGCGTCGGCCGCGGCATTTATAGCGGCGACGGATAGCCCGGCGACAATTCTCGATCTGGACCCGAAGGCGGTCTCGCTCGAAGGCTATCTGTTCCCGGCCACCTACAACATTCCGCCGCACATGCCCGTCGCTGCCATCGTCAAGATGATGACGGACCGGTTCCGGCAGGAAGTGCGCCGCGACCACCCCCCAAACGTGCACCACTGGGTGACGCTCGCTTCCCTGATTGAAAAAGAAACCGCGGTGCCCCAGGAACGGAGTTTGATCGCGGGCGTGTTCGACAACCGGCTGCGGCGCAACCTGCCCCTGCAGTGCGACCCCACAGTGATCTACGCCGCCATCCTGGCGCATGCCTACCAGGGCTCGCTGCATAAGGCGGATTTGAAGCGCCCCTCGCCCTACAACACCTATCTGCAACCGGGGTTGCCGCCCGGGCCGATCACCAATCCCGGCAGAGCCTCGCTGGAGGCGGCGCAGCATCCCGACGAAACCGACTATCTGTATTTCGTCAGCGACGGCGACGGCGCCCACCGTTTCGCCGTAACCCTGGCTCAGCAGGAACAGAACGTGCGCCTCTACGTGGCGGCGCTGCGCAAGAAGAAGACGCACTCGCGCTAAAGCGCCGCGCCAATCAATGCCGGGCGCGGGCGGCGGTATCATGGATGTCGCATGCCGCTTCCGGTTCTGGTAGTCGGCGGTGGACCCGCCGGCGCGTTTTGTGCCGCCGAGCTTGCCGCCTCCGGCCGCACGGTCACGCTCGTGGACGAGCACTTGGCCTGGGAGAAGCCCTGCGGGGGCGGGGTTACCGACAAAGCCCTGCGGCGTTATTCTTTTCTCGCAGGCGCGGCCAACCTCCATAACCCGGTATCGGAGTGCGAGCTGATCAGCCCGCGCGGGCGCAGCTTGCTTCTGCGCCTTGATCGCACGGTGGCCATTTTTGCGCGGCGGGATTTGAACCGACTGCTGCTGGAGCGGGCCCGCCGGTCCGGCGTCACACTGCTGCAGGAACGCGTGACCTCCGTCGCCAGTGGCCGCAGGGGATGGCAGCTTAGCCTGCGCGGAGGCGCGCGCCTCGCCGGCAGCGCTCTGGTGGTGGCCACGGGAGCGCGCGCGTGCCTGCCTCCGCCGCTGAGCTCGCCGCTGGCCGAATCCGATTGGATGGCTACGGCCGGCTATTACGTGCCCTTGGAGCGGCTGCCGTGGCCGAAGCAGCGCATGGTGATCCGCTTCCTTCCCGAACTGGACGGCTACGTGTGGAGCTTTCCGCGCGGCGATCATGCCTCCATCGGCATTTGCGGCACGCTGGGGAGCAGCCCTACGAGGATGCTGCGACAGCGGCTGGAATCGGCCTTGGACGAGTGGGGCGTGGGGTGGCGCACGGGTGCTGTCTTTTACTCGCACCTGCTGCCCGCTCCAGCACCGCGCCGGCTGCGGCAAGCGGAGTTTGCCGGCCTCGAGCCGCACCCCTGGGCGTTGGTGGGCGATGCCGGAGGGCTTGCGGACCCGATCACGGGCGAGGGACTGTATTACGCTCTGCGCTCGGCCGAGCTGTTGGCCGAGCGCGGCTTCGCCGGCTACACGCCGGCGCTGCGCGCGGAGTTGCTGCCCGAGCTGGCCGCGGCGGGCGAAATTGCCGAGCGCTTTTACCGCGGTCGCTTTCTCGGGGCTCCGGTGGTGGAGCGCATGGCGCAGTTTGGCCAGCGCAGCGCGGCTTTCCGGCAGCTTTTGTGCGACCTGTTCAGTGGCGCCCAGGGTTATCTCGGGCTGCGGCAGCGCCTGTGGCGTCAACTCGCGCCCTCGCTGCTGCAAATGGCTGTGCCCGGGAGCCGCTGATGCCCACTGACCGCTCGCGCGCCCTGCAACAACAGGCGGAGGGGATTTTGCCCGGCGGGGTTGATTCCCCGGTTCGCTCCTTCCGCGCCGTCGGCGGCGCGCCGCCATGGATCGAGAGCGGTTCCGGGGCGTGGCTGGAGGACGTGGACGGCAATCGCTACCTGGATTTTGTCTGTTCCTGGGGGGCATTGCTGCTCGGCCATGCCGCGCCGGAGGTGGTTGGGGCGGTGCAGAAGGCGGCGGCCAAGGGCACCAGCTTTGGCACGTCCACGCCCGCCGAGTTGGCATTGGCCGAGCTGGTGCGGCAGGCGTATCCGGCGTGCGAGATGCTGCGCTTCGTCAATTCGGGAACCGAGGCCACTATGTCCGCGGTGCGCGTCGCGCGCGGCTTTACCGGGCGCAACGGCATCATCAAATTTGCGGGAAGCTATCACGGTCACGCTGATCAGTTTTTGAGCGAGGCCGGATCGGGACTGGCCACCTTGGGCGTAGCCACCTCGGCGGGCGTGCCGGCGGGCGCGGTAGCCGATACGCTTACCGTTCCCTTTAACGATGCCGCCGCCGTCGCGCGCGTCCTCGAAGAAAATCCCGGCCGCATGGCTGCCATCGTGGTCGAGCCGGTGGCGGGCAACATGGGCTGCGTGCCGCCGGAGCCGGGATTTCTGCCCGCTCTGCGGCGGCTCGCCGACCGCCACGGCGTGGTGCTGATCTTCGATGAGGTCATGACCGGTTTTCGCGTGGCTTGGGGCGGGGCGGCGGCGCGCTACGGCGTCCGGCCCGACCTGGTCACGCTGGGTAAGATCATCGGAGGGGGCCTGCCGGTGGGCGCCTATGGAGGCAACGCCGAGATGATGCGCCAGGTGGCGCCGTTGGGCCGGGTCTATCAAGCCGGGACTTTGAGCGGCAATCCGCTGGCGATGGCCGCCGGCGTGGCCACGCTGCAGGCTATCGCCGCGCGCCCGGGCTTGTACGATGAATTGGAACGCAGAGGTCAGGAGCTCGAAGCCGGCATCGCCGCGGCGATCACCGCGGCGTTCTCCGCATCTGGGGCTCGCGCGTGCGTGCAGCGGGTGGGGGCCATGTTGACGCTGTTCTTTAGTCCGGGCCCGGTGCGCAACTACGCCGAAGCCGCCGCCTGCGATACGCAGGCGTTCGCGCGCTTTCACAGCGCGCTGCTGCAGGCGGGGGTGTTGTGGCCGCCGTCGCAGTTTGAAGCGGCGTTTTGGGGCTCGCTCCACGGCCCGGCGGAAATGGCCCTTGCTCTGAAGGCAATCACCGCGGCGCTGGGTGCGGCCGCGCAGTAGGGCCGGTTACTTTTTCCCCTCCGCCATTTTGCGCGCGAGCTCGACCACTTGCAGGCGATCGCGCTCGGAGAGCGATCCTGCATATTCGCGCATACGACCCAAAAAGCTCAACTCGTCGCTGCTCAGCGCCGGCGCCGGCTCTTCCTCCTCGCCGGCGAAAAACCCCGAGACCGGCATGTTGAGCGCTTTGGCAATCCGGGCCAGCGTTTGCAAGGAGGGCTCGGTATGCCCGTTTTCCACGCGGGAGAGATAGCAGCGCAACAGTCCCGTCCGGTTTTCCAGGTCTCCCTGGGAGAGTCCGCAGGCCTGCCGGGCCTCGCGGACACGAGTGCCGATGACGATCATGGCGTGTTGGTGGCGCCACTGGTGGCTGCGGCGACGCCGTTGACGCCGTCGCGCAGCTCCTTGCTGGGCTTGAAATAGGGTATCTTGCGCGCGGGCACCGAAACGGTGGCGCCGGTTTTCGGATTGCGTCCGAGGCGCGCCTCGCGATCGCGCACCCGAAAACTGCCGAAGCCGCGAATCTCGACCTTATCGCCCGCCTTGAGCGCGTTGACGATGTTGCTGAAGATCGTTTCCACGATGATTTCGCTGTCCTTGCGGGTGGGCACGCCGCTGCGGGTCACTTCCGCGATGAGGTCGGCTTTCGTCATAAGCAGGACTGTACCATACGCGGCCTCCAAGGGACGCGACCGCTGCTTGCTAGACTAATTGGGTGCCCTCCTCCGGCCCGGTGCGCGTTCGCATTGCCCCCAGCCCCACCGGCGATCCGCACGTGGGCACCGCCTACATGGCGCTGCTCAACCTGATTTTTGCGCGCCAGCGCGGCGGGCATTTCGTGCTGCGCATCGAGGACACCGACCGCACCCGCTTTGTCGCCACCAGCGAGGCAATGATTTTTCGCTCGCTCCGGTGGCTGGGTCTGGATTGGGACGAGGGACCGGATCAAGGCGGACCGTACGGTCCCTACCGGCAATCGGAACGCACGGCCCTGTATCGCGAGGCCGTGGACCAACTGTTGCAATCGGGCCATGCCTACCGCTGTTTCTGCACTCCCGAGCGGCTGGAAGCGATGCGCCGGGAGCAGGCTGCCGCCAAACAGCCTCCGCGTTACGACCGCACCTGCTTGCGCCTGGCCGAGACCGAAGTGCAGCGCCGCGCGGCGGCAGGTGAACCGTTCACCATCCGTCTCCAAGTTCCGGAAGGCGGAGCCACGACGTTTCGCGACGAGCTGCGTGGAGATATCACCTTCGACCACCAGAACGTGGATGATCAGGTGCTGCTGAAATCAGACGGGTTCCCCACCTACCATCTGGCCAACGTCGTGGACGACCACGCGATGGCGATCACCGATGTGATCCGGGCCGAGGAGTGGATCTCCTCGACGCCCAAGCATGTGCTGCTGTATCAGGCATTCGGATGGGACCCGCCGCGCTTCCGCCACATGCCGCTGTTGCGCAATCGCGATAAATCGAAAATTTCGAAGCGAAAAAACCCCGTATCGCTGATCTATTATCGCCAGGCCGGCTACCTGCCCGAGGCCGTCGTGAACTTTCTGGGTCTTCTCGGTGGAGGCATGCCGGTCAGCGAAGAAGCGGGGGCGGAGAAATTCTCGCTGGACGACATGATCGCGAGATTTCAGTTCGATCAGATTCGGCTGGGCGGACCGGTGTTCGACCTGGAGAAGCTGCGCTGGCTGAATGGGTTGTACTTGCGCGCGCTGACACCGGAGGCATTTCTCGCGGCGGTGCGCGAAGGTGTCTTTCCCGACGCCTACTTGCAGCGCATCACCCCGCTGGTGCAGGAGCGGATCGAAACGCTGGGCCAGTTCTTTGACTTGACGGACTTCTTCTTCCGCGACGAGGTCTCGCCCCCGCCCCAAGTCTTTCTGCCCAAGAAGCGCAATCTCGAGGAGACGCTGGCGCTGACGTCGGAAATGCTGGCGCGCCTGGAGACCGTCGCCTGGGAGCACGAGGCCCTGGAGGCCTGCTTGCGCGCGCTGGCCTCAGAGCAAGGCTGGAGCACGAAGGAGGTTTTCATGCTGCTGCGCGCGCTCATCACGGGCAAGACCGCTTCGCCGCCGCTGTTGGAAAGCCTGCTGGTGCTGGAGCGCACCCGCACCGTAGACCGCTTGCGCCGGTTTCTCGATGCGCAGCAGCGGCCGTGAGAGAAGCGGCCGGCTACGACTGGAAGGAGCTGGAGCAGCAGCTCGATGAGCAAGGCTGCGCGGTCGTGCCCCATTTGCTCAGTCCGCCTGAATGCGCCGGGATGACGGCCCTGTTCGCCGATGCCGGCCATTTTCGGAGCCAGGTAATTATGGCGCGGCACGGCTTTGGCCGCGGCGTGTACCAATACTTCGGCTACCCGCTACCGGCCATGGTGCAGGCGCTGCGGGCGGGCTTTTATCCGCATCTGGCGCCGATCGCCAATCGCTGGCAGGAGACGCTGGGCGCCGCGGTGCGCTTTCCCTTGGACCTGGAGAGCTTTCTCACCCGCTGCCATCGTGCCGGCCAGCGCCAGCCGACACCGCTGCTGCTCCAGTACGGCCCCGGCGATTACAACTGCCTGCATCAGGACGTGTACGGCGAGCACGTATTTCCACTGCAGCTTGCGGTACTGCTGGCCGCGCCGGGCCGGGATTTTCAAGGAGGCGAGTTCGTCCTGACCGAGCAGCGGCCACGGATGCAATCGCGGGTGCTCGTTGTGCCGCTGGCACAGGGCGCCGGCGTGATTTTTGCCGTGCGTCACCGTCCGGTGCAAGGCAAGCAGCGCACCTATCGTGTGCAGATGCGCCACGGTGTCAGCGTGCTGCGCGAGGGGCGGCGGCACACGCTGGGCGTTATCTTCCACGACGCCGCTTAAGGCGTAACCACGATCTTGCCCCACATGCCGTGCTGGGCGTGTCCGGGCACGGTGCACACGTAATAGGCCGTGCCGGCATGCGCGGCCAGCAGAACCAGAGCCGCCGCCGAATAGGTGGTGCCCTTATAGGGGCGCAGGATCGCCGACCCGATGGGCGTGGCGTGAACTACGTGCCCGTACGGAGGCGGCTGCGACGTGATGTAGAGATCGTGGACCATGTCGTCGTCCACGTTGACAATGTTGAGCGTGAGGCGCGTGCCGGCGGGTACGCGGATTTCAGGGTTGGTGAGTTGGCCGACACGGAACGACATCATGTCCGCGCGCGGCCCAGCCAGCAGCAGGATGTGGTATTTCCCCTTTTTGTCTGTGCTGAAGCTGTTGTCGTGATGGTTGGGGCGCAACTCCGGGCTGGTCACCAGAAAGTTCGCCTTGGACTTATAACTGGTTGTGCTCTTGGCGAGCAGCCGGAACGGCGACGGCGCGGCCGCCGCCCACGCGACGGCAACCAAGGCGATGACTGTCAATCCTATAATCCCCTTGCGCATAGTGCCGGACTCTCCTCTCTCTGCTATGATGGCATCGTTCTACTTTGGGTGATCCCATTGCGGGATTGAAAAGGGAAGTCGGGTGAAAAGCCCGCACGGCCCCGCCACTGTAAGCGGTTCATGCCGCCCCGAAATCCGCCACTCAGGCTGTAACAGCCGGGGGAAGGCACGGGGAGGCTCTCGCAGCGCGAGAAGCCGCAAGTCAGGAGACCTGCCCAGGGTGTTGGCTTGGCCGTTGCCGGCCGAGCGGGAGAAGATTCTGGCTGACGCGGGTCAGCCGGGAAGGCCCGGTTTCCATTGCGGATCCGTCTTTTGCTGCTGCTTTGTGCGGTGTCAGTCACCGCTAGCCCCCAACAACTTCAGAAGGTTGCCGGCATCGTCGAGGATGCCCTGGGCCGACCTGTGGCCGCGGCCACGGTAACGCTGCGCACGGCGGCAGGAGCCGTGCTGGCCAAAGGTTTAACCGATGCACACGGCCGCTACCGCTTGCGCTGGTACCGGAATGCGGCGAGCATTCAGGCCTCGCGTGCCGGACTGGCCACCGCCCGCGAGCGCGCCACGCCCGAGCCGGCGCCGCTGCTGCTCGGGCTGGCTCCCGTGCAGACATCGGTGACGGTGACTGCGACCGGATTGAACCTGCCCGCGGCGCAGGTGGGCAATACCACCGCAACCATCTCTGCGCAGACGCTGCAGCAGCTCGATCCTTTACAAGCGGTCGCGGCGCTGCGGCTGCAGCCGGGTCTGGGCGTCATTCAAAGCGGCCAAACCGGCGCTGAGACTTCAGTGTTGCTGCGCGGCGCTCCGTCGGACTTCACCAAAGTGCTGCTCAACGGCGTGCCCATTCAGCGCATAGACCTTGGCGGATACGATTTTTCCACGTTGCTGCCGGGAGGCGTGAACCAAATCCAGATTTTGCGCGGCCCCGACAGCGTGATCTACGGATCGGATGCCGCCGCCGGGGTGATCGCCATTACAACGCGCCGCGGCGACGAGGTCTCCGCGCCCGAGTTGGACATCACCACCGAAGCCGGCGCCTACGCCACCCTGGTGCAGCGCGATCAGCTCCTGGGCTCGCGCGGCGCCTTCGATTACGCGCTGCGCTATGGGTATCTCAGCACCCACAACCAGATCCCCGGCGCTCAGTTCCGCGATAACACCTACGGCGCGGACCTGGGCTGGCACGTGAGGACGCCGTGGGCGCAGAGCCGGGCGGACCTGCGGCTGCAGATGCAACGCATTTTCGAAGATGATGGGGAGCCGGGCGGACTGCTGTTCTATGGCATGGGCCAGGGCGCGTTCAAACGCCAGGGCGAAACGTACACGAGCCTGAGCTTCGCGCAGCAGCTAACGCCGCACTGGCGGCAGCGCCTGCAATATACCGATGCGCGCGTGAATCTAATGAGCGAGGTTCCGGGTCCGGCCGGCGTTCCGGACGGCTCCGGGGATTACGACGGACTGCCGGTCACGATCCAGGGCGCCAACGGGTACAGCGCGCAGGGGCAGGCGATTTTGGATTTTGCCGGCACCTTTCCAGAGTTGAGCCCCTCCGACACGCGCCGCCGCGACTTCGACGCGGACACGGAGCTGGACTTGTCGCAGCACTGGACGCTGCTCGAGGGCTACCGCTACTACGACGAGCGCGGCCTGAGTTCCAATGCCGCACTCAGCCGCCACGATAACGGCGCGTATATGGCCGTGAACGGCGCGCCCTGGGATCGTGTTTTTCTCAACGGCGGGTTGTCGGTGGATCGCAACACGCCGTTCGGGGTGAGCGTGGATCCGCAAGCGAGCCTGGCGGTGTATCCCCACTTGGGGAGCGGCTTTTGGGGCGCAACACGACTGCGTGCCAGCGGTGGGGAAGGGCTCAAAGACCCGTCACTGGAAGAAGAAGAATTTTCCCTCTACCAGGAGCTGCTGGGCACGGCGGGCAGCGCGGCGCTGATCCAGCAATATGGCTTGGGACCGGTGCAGCCGCAGCGCAGCCGTGATTTCGACGCCGGCGTGGATCAGGATTTGGGCTTTGGCCGCGCCCGCATTAGCCTGACTTATTTCGATCAACACTACTACGACTTGGTCGAGGACATTCCGCAGAGCGCACTGGTTTCGCTTGGGGTCCCGGCCCCGGTGGTGCAAGCCGCGATTTATGGAGGCGAATACAACTCGCTCGACGAACGGGCGCGCGGCATCGAGCTGGACGGCAAACTCACCTTGGGTCCGGACTGGCGCCTGCAAGGGAACTATACGGCCACCGCCGCCCGCGTCCTGCGCAGCTACTCCTTCGACGCAGTGGCGCCGGCCACGAATCCGGATTTCCCTGGCGTGGCCATCGGCGCATTCGCGCCGCTGATCGGGCAGCGGCCCTTCCGCGTGCCGCCGCAGACCGGCAGCGTCGAGGCGATCTTCGCTCACGGCCGATACACCGGGATGGCGTCGGCGTATTTTGTAAGCCGCCGTAACGACAGTACGTTTCTCACCGATGCCACCTTTGGCAATACTCTGCTGCTGCCCAACCTCAACCTCGATCCCGCCTTCGGCCTTTTGAATTTGAGCGGCTCGATGAAGTTGACGCCGCGCTGGCAATTGCTGGCTGCCGTGGACAATGCCTTGGACGGCCGCTACCAGGAAGTCCTCGGCTACGTCGGGCCGAGAATCAACGCGCGGCTAGGAATAACGTTCACCTATTGACCGGCGCGGGGCCCCGGGTGGAGCCCGCGGGGGCAGGGCGGCGCAGAAAAATTGCAACAACGTCACACTTTCGTCAAAGTTGTTTGCTTGGATATGAGTAACAAAGGGCAGACGAAGCGTGCGTGGCGCCGGTAAGCCCTTAGCCGGCCCTCGCGGTCTGCCAGAGCCGTGGACCCGTTCCGCCCGAGCGGGTCCACGGCTCAATAAGTTTTAGCACCTGTGCTCGACAGCCAGTCCTGAAACAAACGGCGGCAGGCTTCCGCCTGGCAGCCGCCTTCGATCCGGACCGTGCTGCCGCCGAGCCGCAACAGGTCGGCAGCGCCGAGATGCAGTTCGTGAAAGCCGGCAGCGGCGGCATCGGCGATCTCCGCCCCGTAGACGACGCGCTCGATGCGTGCCCAGTGGATCGCCGCCATGCACATGGGACACGGCTCACAGGTGCTGTAGAGCGTGCAGCCGGTCAAGGCGATGGAGCGCAGGGCCCGGCTGGCGGCGCGAATGGCATTGACTTCGGCGTGCGCGGTGGGGTCGGTATCGGCCCAGACCTGGTTGTGGGCCGCCGCCAGCACCCGGCCGCCGTGGATGATGACGCAACCGAAGGGAGACTGCAGCGCGGCGATGCCGGCACGGGCAACGGCGATGGCTTCGCGCATCCATTCTTCGTCCTGGCGTTCGTCCTGGTTCTCGGGCAGCGGCACGGCTAGTAGTTGCGCGCCGATAGTGACAGCGCCGAGAGGCGCTCCACGCGCACGGGTTCGTTGACGTAGACGCCGCAGGCGTACTCGACGCCGATGGAGAGTCCCAACAGGCGGGCGGCGGTCTTTTGCAGCTCGATGTAGCCCTTGCTCTGCACCTGGCTGGCGTGACAGCGCATGATTTGCTCCCAGCGTTCCATCAGATCGCTAATATCCACGACGATATCGGGACCGCGCAGGCCGTGCTGGGTGATGTCGTAGAAGTAGAGCTGGGTAATGGTGTGGGCAGGCAGCGGCTTGAGCTCTTGCAGGCCGCCGTAGCGGGCGAGGCGGCAGGCGTCGCGCACCAGGCGGCCGGCGGCGGCGTGATCGGGGTGCTGATTTTCGTCCGCGTTGGGCGCCAGCACGATGGCCGGCTGAAAACGGCGGATTTCCCGCGCCAACCGGATGGCGTTGACGGGGTTGGCTTCGAGCTGGCAGTCACCGCGAAAATCGAGGAACTCGATCCCGGCGCCGAGCAGGGCGGCCGCCGCGCGCGCCTCCTGTTCGCGCTCTGCGGGCGTGCCGGCGCTGCCGCCTTCGCCGCGCGAAAGCACCAGCAGGGTCACTTGGTTGCCGGCACCAGTTTCCCGCAGCAGCAGCGGCGCGCAGCCGAATTCGATGTCATCCGGATGCGGCCCGACGGCCAGGACCATCATGCCGGGACTCCCGCGCATACGTCCTGGTAGAAATGCTCGTAGAGAGGAATCACGCGGCGGGCATCGAAGCGGCTGACCGCGGTGTGACGCGCGGCTTGCGCCATGCTCTGGTACAAGGCGGGGTCTTGCAACAAGGCGACCACGCGCGCGGCGTGCGCGGCAATGTCGCCGACCGGCTCCAGGTAACCATCCACGCCGGAGGTAATCACCTCGGTCAGGCCGCCGGTTTTCGCCGCCACCGGCGGCACGCCGCAGGCCATGGCCTCGAGCGCCGCCAGGCCGAAGGATTCGAGTTCGCTGGGCAGCAGCAGCACGTGGGTTTGCGGAATCAGGCGCTCGATATGGTCCTGTTTGCCCAGGAACGTGACGCAATCGCCCACCCCGAGATCCAGCGCCAGCATTTCCGCGGGTCCGCGGTCGGGTCCATCGCCGGCCATGAGCAGCTCGGCGTCCATGCTGCGGCGCACCTCCTGCAGAATCCGGATGCAGTCGAGGGCGCGCTTGACGGGCCGGAAATTGGAGACGTGCAGCAGCGTCGGGCGCGCGCGCCGCTGATCGGGCGCGGGGCGGTAGCGCTCGCTATTGACGAAGTTGGGGATGACGAGGATGGGCTGGCTGACGCCAAAGACTTCCTCGGTGCGCCGGCGCAGGTACTCGCTGATGGCGGTCACGCCGTCGGACTGCGCGATGGAAAAGCGGGTGATGGGGAAATAGGATTGATCGGCTCCAACCAGCGTGATATCGGTGCCGTGCAGGGTGGTGATGACCGGCAGACGGCGGCGGGGGGCGGTCATCTGCTGCGCCAGCAGCGCGGCGATGGTGTGCGGGATGGCATAGTGCACGTGCAGCAGGTCGAGCTTGTAGCAGGCCGCGACTTCGGCCATGCGCGAGGCCAGCGCCAGCGCATAGGGCGGGTACTGGAACAGCGGATAGTTGGATACCTCGACCTCGTGATAATGCACGCGCGGCGTGTCCGGGTCCAGACGGATGGGGTTGGCGTGGGTGATGAAGTGCACTTCATGTCCGCGCAGCGCCAGCTCCATGCCCAGTTCGGTGGCCACGATGCCGCTGCCGCCGTAGGTGGGATAACAGGTAATGCCAATGCGCACGCCTTCAGCATAACAGGCGCAACACAGCCGCGCGGGACGCCGCGGGGCCGTTCACTTTGCTACGATGAGATGTTTTCAGGAGGAAAAGCCATGCGCAGGTACGGCTCGGTGCTGCTGGCGATTACGATCGCGGTGGGGGCGTGTACGGCGGAGGCGGGGGCGCAAGCGCCGCCGCCGCGGGCCATTGCCATCACGCCGCTGGTGGCGGCGCGCCAACTGGAGATGGACCGGGGCGCGGCGGCGGTGTGGCAGAGCCTGGAAAAGTTGCAGACGCGGGCCAGCATCCTGATGGTCGAGGCCCACCCGGACGACGAGGACGGGGGTCTGCTGACGTATGAGTCGCGCGGCGCGGGAGCGCGCGTGGCGCTGCTGACGCTCAACCGCGGCGAAGGCGGGCAGAACCTGATGTCGAACGACTTCAACGACGCGCTCGGGTTGGTGCGCACCCAGGAGTTGCTGGCCGCGGATCGCTACTACGGCGCCCAGCAGTTCTTCACGCGCGTTGTGGACTTCGGGTTTTCCAAGACCGAGGCGGACACGATGCAGCATTGGGGACACCAGCGCGCGCTGGCCGACGTGGTACGCGTGGTGCGCATGGTGCGGCCGCTGGTGATCGTTTCCACCTTCGTGGGTGGGCCCAGCGACGGACACGGCAACCACGCCGCGGCGGGCGCCATGGCGCAGGAGGCGTATACCGCGGCCGCCGATCCCAATCAATTTCCGGACCAGATCCGGGAAGGGCTGCGCCCGTGGCAGGCACTGAAGGTGTACGCGCGCGTGCCGCTCTATGCGTTCACGCCACGCGGGATCTTCGACTACGCCAATGGCGTGTACACGCCCAACCGCATTTACGACTACGTGCATCATCGTTGGATCGGAGGCAAGCCGAGCGTCAATGTGCGTGTCCCGGAGGGTGACTACAGTCCGGTGCTCGCGGCCTCCTACTCCCAGGTCGGACGCGAGGGCCTGGCCGAACAGCATTCGCAGTTGGCCGGCATCGCCGTGCCCGATTTGCGCCCCGCCAGCTCGCCCTATCACCTCTATGGCAGCCAGGTAAAAACAACGCCGCAGGAGGCGTCGTTTTTTAGCGGCGTGGACACCTCGCTCACGGGTATCGCCGATTTGGCCCGTGGCCAGAACACCACCGCCTTGCGTGCCGGCCTGGCCGCGATCCAGCGCGACGTGGAAGCGGCCACGGCGCAGTTCCGCTCGGCTTCGCCGCAGGCCATTGCACCGGGATTGGCAAAAGGCCTGGCGGCGACCGACGCCTTGCTCCACCAGGTGGAGGCGGGCGATCTGAGCGCGACGGCGAAATACAACGTCGAGCGCGAGTTGCGCATCAAGCGGGCGCAGTTCAACGACGCCACCGTCGAGGCGCTGGGGCTGCAGCTTAGCGCGCGTGTAGCCGGCAGCGGCCGCGGCGGGCGCGGCGGACCGGCGGTGAGCCGCATCGTCGCCATTCCCGGCGAGTCGCTGGCCGTGGACACGTATTTTGCCAACCCCACCGGGGCGGCATTGCAGTTGCAGTCCGTGCGCCTCCGCACCGCGGTCAACCAGCCGGCGTGGCAGATTTCCACGCCACCTCCGGCGGCGAGTGAGGTATTCCAGGTCCACGTGCCTGCCGGGGCGCCGGCGACGCGGCCGTATTACTCGCGCCCCAACGACATCCAGCCCTGGTACAACATTGATGACGCCCGTTTTTTGATGCTGCCCACCGGCCCCTATCCGCTCTCGGCGTGGGTGCAGATGCGCTATCAAGGCGTGCCGCTGACGATGGCGCAGGTGGTGGAAACGGTGGCGCACCCGGCGGCGAGCGGCGTGGTGGAGAATCCCCTGGTGGTGGCGCCGCCGATTTCCGTGGTGGTGGCGCCACGGCAGGGCATCGTTCCGCTTTCCGCGCACGCGGTGCCGCTCACGGTGACCGTACACAGCAATGTGCCCGGGCCGGCGCACGGCAGCGTGCATTTGCGCTTGCCGCAAGGTTGGAGCGCAAGGCCCGCCAGCGCCGCTTTCTCCATGAAACAGAGCGGCGAGGATGAATCGCTCGCCTTCACCATTTCCCCGCGCGACG
Organism: Terriglobales bacterium; assembly: GCA_050745525.1. Classification (GTDB taxonomy): domain Bacteria; phylum Acidobacteriota; class Terriglobia; order Terriglobales; family SCQP01; genus SCQP01. Next base: position 15,368 of record JBOGKL010000433.1, read on the forward strand.
TGACCACGCAGTCGTACGCGGTGACGGCGGTGGCCGCGTATGACGGCCGCAGCTACGAAGAGGGCTATCACACCGCCGGCTACGCCGGACTGCGGCCCTACAACCTCTACTTCCCGGCCGTGTACCGGACGCGCGGCGTCCGGGTCGCCATCGCGCCGGGCTTGCGTGTGGGCTATATCAGCGGGACCGGCGACGGCGTGGCGCAGGACCTGGTGAACCTGGGCGTGCATGTGCATTTCCTCAGCGCCGGCGACATCGCCACCGGGAACCTCGCGGCCTACAACGTCATCGTGATGGGGATTCGCACCTACTCGGCACGTCCGGAGCTGGCAACCGATAACAGCCGCTTGCTGCAATATGTGCGCCAGGGCGGTGTGCTGATCGTGCAGTATCAAAGCGCGGCGTTTGATCACGACTACGGCCCGTATCCGTATGTGCTGCACGGCAACGGGCAGACGGTCGCGGTGCCGAGCGATCCGGTGACCATTCTGCGCCCCCAGGATCCGGTGCTGCATTGGCCCAACCACATCACCGGGGCCGATTTCCGCGGCTGGGTGAAGGAGCGCGGACACGGGTTTTTGCAAAGCTGGGACCCGCGCTACACGGCGCTGCTCGAGACCCACGATGCGCAGCAGCCGCCGCAAAAAGGCGGGCTGATCTATGCCGACTACGGCAAGGGCGTGTACGTGTACGAGGGCGTGGCGCTCTATCGCCAGCTTGCCGACGGCGTGCCCGGCGCTTACCGGCTATTCGCCAACCTGCTGAGCTTGCCACAGCGCCATTCCCATTAAGCCGCGAGCGCGGACAGGAAGGAAGCACCCGCCGGGAGCGATGTGCCGAAATTGTCGGCGATCGTCTGGCCGACATCAGCGAGCGAGGCGCGCGTGCCCAGGCGCGCTCCGCGCCGTCCCGGCGTATAGGCGAGCAAGGGCACAAACTCGCGCGAGTGATCGGTCGAGGTGGTGGTGGGGTCGCAGCCGTGGTCGGCAGTGAGCAGCAATAAATCGCCGTCGTGCATGGCCGCGATCAGCCGCGCCAGCCAAGCGTCGCACTCGGCCAGCGCGGCGGCGTAGCCGGGAGCATCGTTGCGATGGCCATAGATCATGTCGAAGTCCACGAGGTTGGTGAAGATAAACTGCTCGCCCGGGTCCTGCAGGGCGGCCAGGGTTTTTTCCATGCCGTCGGCGTTCGACGTCATGGCCACGTGCGAAGCAATGCCGCGGCCGAGGAAGATGTCGAAGATCTTGCCCACCGCATGCACGGAAACGCCGCTCCCGGCCAGCCGGTCGAGCAGCATGCCTTCCGGCGGCGGCACGGCGTAGTCGTGGCGATGGCGGGTGCGGGTGAAGCCGTGCGCGGCATCGCCGGTAAATGGGCGTGCAATGACGCGCCCGACGCGCCAGGGGCCTTGCAGTAAGTCCCGAGCTGCCGCGGACATGGCGTAGAGCTCGGACAGCGGGACGAGGTTCTCGTGCGCCGCAATCTGGAAGACGCTATCGGCGGAGGTGTAGACGATGGGGAAGCCCGTGCGCAGGTGCTCGGGACCGAGACGCTGGATGATCTCGGTGCCGCTTGCGGCCTGGTTGCCGAGGCTCCTGCGGCCGATCCGCTGTTCAAATTTCGCGATCAGTTCGGAGGGGAAGCCGCCGGCAAATACCGGGAACCCGGGATTCAAGATGATGCCGGCCATCTCCCAGTGGCCGGTGGTTGTGTCCTTGCCCTCCGACAGCAGCGTGCAGCGACCGAAGCTTGCGGCCGGCGGGCGTTCGCAGGAAATGCCGGGAAAGGGGCGGATGTGACCCAGCCCCAGCCATTCCAGCGTGGGCAACGGGGTGGGGCAGCGCGCGAGCACGTGCCCGAGCGTATCGCTGGCGGCGTCGGTGGGTCCGAAGCGGGCGGCATCGGGCATGGCGCCGATGCCCACGCTGTCCAGCACAACGAGGAGGACGCGGCGGAAGCGCGGATTCATTCTCCTGCGATTATTGCGAGCCTGTGCCGCGCTGTCGCCGCTGCCAAAGCAGGAGAATGATGCCTAGAATGGCTGCTGCTGCCGGCCCAGGGGCGGCCGGGGCGCCCTGCGGGGTGGCGCCGCCGGACGTGGTCACGACCATGAGGGGCAACAGCAGCGTGGTAAGCCCGCCGGCCAGCAGCGCCAGCCCCAGCCAGACCCAAAACGTTGTCCTGGAATGCACGAGATTGGTGGACGTGAGGGGGATCGAACCCCTGACCTCCGCGTTGCGAACGCGGCGCTCTCCCAGCTGAGCTACACGCCCTTTCGGAGCTTGATTTTAACATGCGGACGTTGCGGATGAAGGCTCTCCCTCGGGGACCCGGCGGGGCGATAGAATAGGAGTTCGGCAGGCGGACGGGCAATCGCGGCCGCGCGGGCGCAAGCCGGCGCGCGCCGAGGAAAGTCCGGACTCCAGAGGGAAGCGTGCTGGCTAACGGCCAGGCGGCCGGTTTCACAAAGCCGGTTGACGGAAAGTGCCACAGAAAATATACCGCCCGCGGCTGCGGGTAAGGGTGAAAAGGTGCGGTAAGAGCGCACCGCCCCGCCGGTGACGGACGGGGGCAGGGCAAACCCCACGTGGAGCAAGGCCAAATAGGGAAGGGAGGGCTGTCCCGGCCCGCTTGAACTTCCGGGTAGGCTGCTAGAGGCGGTCCGTAAGGGCCGTCCGAGAGGAATGATTGCCACCGCGGGTTCGCCCGCGGCACAGAATCCGGCTTACAGTCCGCTTGCCATTTGTTTCGCGTCCATGGATGTCACACTCTCTCCCGCGCGCCTGATCTCCGGGGCGGTGCGCCCGCCGGGCGACAAGTCGCTGGCGCACCGCTGCGCGCTGCTTGCCGCGCTCGCCGAGGGGGAGACGCAGTTGAGCAATTTCCCGACCGGCGCTGATTGCCAAAGCACGCTGGACTGCCTGGCCGCGCTGGGGGTGAGCGTGAAGCGAGAAAGCGGCGATGGATCAGTTGCGATTTCTGGCGCCGGCCTGCATGGGCTGCGGAAGCCGGCAGCGGCGCTTGATGCGGGCAATTCCGGCACCACCATGCGCATGCTGAGCGGGATATTGGCAGCGCAGCTGTTCGCCTCAGAAATCAGCGGCGATGCCTCGCTGCGGCAGCGCCCGATGAGGCGCGTGCTGGAACCCTTGCGGCGGATGGGCGCGGAGGCGACATCGGGCCCCGAGGGCCGCCCGCCGCTGCGGTTTGCTCCGGCGGCCGGGCTGCGCGGCATTGAATACGCGATGCCGGTGGCCAGCGCCCAAGTGAAGAGCGCGCTGCTATTGGCGGGGCTATACGCCACTGGGGTGACGCGCGTAGGCGAGCCACTGCCGTCGCGCGACCACACCGAGGTGCTGCTGCAGCATCTCGGTGTGCCCCTGGAACAGAAGGTCCAGCCGCGCGAGGTGGCCGTGACCGGGCCGGTCGCCCGGCTGGCGCCGCTGGGGGAGTTCCGGATTCCCGGCGACCCCAGCTCGGCAGCATTTTTTTTATGCGCGGCCGCATGCCTGCCCGGCTCCGACCTGCTGGTGGACGAGGTGTCGCTGAACCCCACGCGTTCGGCGCTGCTCGACGTGCTGCGGCGGCTGGGGGCGCGTCCGGAGGTCGTGACGCTGGAGGAACGGGCGGGCGAGCTGGCCGGTAGCCTGCACCTGGGCGGTGCGGAAAGCCTCGCGGGCACGACCATCTCGGGGGCCGAGGCGGTGAGCCTGATCGACGAGATTCCGATTCTGGCGGTGCTGGCGACGCGCACGCGCGGGGGTATCCGCTTCGAAGATATCGGCGAGCTGCGGGTGAAAGAGAGCGACCGTATTGCCTCCATCACCCGGAACTTGCGCGCCATGGGAGCCAGGTGCGAGGAGGGGCCGGGCTCGCTGTTTGTGCCCGGCGGGCAGGCGCTGCAGGGGGCGGAATTGCCCAGCTACGGCGATCACCGCATTGCCATGGCCTTTTCCGTCGCCGCGCTGCTGGCTTCGGGCGAAAGCCGGATTACCGGCGCCGAGTGCGCCGCCATCTCGTATCCGGAGTTCCACGCCACGCTGGAACGGCTCGCGGAACATTGACTGGCGTGGGACTCCGCGCGGCTAGGCCGCGCGACCCGCTTGCGCTCGTTCGGGCTGGAAACCCGGAGTCCCAGCCCGGCCGAGCGCTATAAACTAAATCTCTGGCCATGCGCGACACCCTTGCCCGTTACGACGCTCTCTACGCTGCTCTCGGCGAGCGCATCCTCGTGCTCGATGGAGCGATGGGCACCATGCTGCAACAGCGGCAGTTGACGGCGGCCGACTTTGGCGGTGCGGCGCTGGAGGGTTGCAATGAGAACCTGGTGCGCACGCGCCCCGACGTCATTCTGGACATTCACCGTCAGTACCTGGAAGCCGGCGCCGATATCATCGAGACCGATACGTTCGGCAGCACGCGCATCGTGCTGGCCGAATACGGCCTGGAGGCCGAAGCCCGCTCGATCAGCCGGGCCGCGGCGTGCCTGGCGCGCCAGGCGGCGGATGCGGTGGCTACGCCGGAGCGCCCGCGCTGGGTGGCGGGCTCGATGGGGCCTACCACGAAGGCGATCACCGTCACCGGCGGGGTGACGTTCACGCAATTGCGGGAAACCTTCGCCGAGCAGGCCGAGGGGCTGCTCGAGGGCGGCGCCGATATCCTGCTGGTGGAAACCTGCCAGGACACGCGCAACATCAAGGCCGCGCTGCTGGGGATCGAGGACGTGGCGCGGCGGCTTGCGCGCGCGGTGCCGATCATGGTCTCGGGCACGATCGAGGCGATGGGCACCATGCTGGCCGGCCAAACCGCCGAGGCGCTGTGGGTATCGCTGGAGCACGCCGACCTGCTCTCGATCGGCCTGAACTGCGCCACCGGGCCGGAATTCATGACCGACCACCTGCGCACGCTGCACGCGCTCAGCCACCGCTACATTTCCTGCTATCCCAACGCCGGGCTGCCCAACGAGGACGGTCAGTACCGGGAGACGCCGGCCTCGCTGGCGCACCAGCTCGAGCGCTTCGTGCAGCACGGATGGGTGAACCTGCTCGGCGGCTGTTGCGGGACCACGCCGGCGCATATCGCCGAGCTGGCGGCGCTGGCGGCGGGCAAAGCCCCGCGCCGGCCTCCGCCACCCTCGCCGCGGGCCCTGTACAGCGGCATCGAGACCATCGAGGCGGAAGAGTCCACGCGCCCGCTGATCGTGGGCGAGCGCACCAACCTCGTCGGCTCGCGCCTGTTCAAGCGCCTGGTCATGGAGGAGCAGTGGGAGGAGGCGACCGAGATCGCCCGCCGCCAGGTCAAAAACGGCGCGCACATCATTGATGTGTGCCTGCAGAGCACCGAGCGCGAGGAAGCCGGCGATGTGGGGCCGTTTTATGAAAAGCTGATCCGCAAGATCAAAGTCCCGATCATGATTGATACCACCGACGCCGGCGCCATCGAGCTGGCGCTGACCTACTGCCAGGGCAAGGGACTCATCAACTCGATCAACCTGGAGGATGGGGAGGAAAAGTTCGAGCGCGTGTGCCCACTGGCGCGCCGCTATGGCGCCGCCCTGGTGGTGGGCTGCATTGACGAGGACAAAATCCAGGCGCAGGCCTTCACGCGCGAGCGCAAGCTGGCCATCGCACGGCGCTCGGTGGCGCTGCTGACGGACAAATACGGCATCGCCGCGCACAACATCGTCCTGGACCCGCTGGTTTTTCCCTGCGCCACCGGGGACGAGAACTATATCGGCGCGGCGGTGGAAACCATCGAGGGTGTGCGCCTGGTCAAGCAGGCGCTGCCGGAAGCCAAAACCATTCTGGGCATTTCCAACGTCTCCTTTGGTCTGCCGGCGGCGGCGCGCGAAGTCGTCAATTCCGTATTCCTCTATCACTGCACCAAGGCCGGCCTCGACCTGGCCATCGTGAACGCGGAAAAGCTCGAGCGCTTTGCCTCGCTTCCGGCCGCCGAGCGCGCGCTGGCGGAAGCGCTGCTGTTCAATTCGCCAGTGGAAAGCGTGGCGCCGGGGGCGCCCGCGGACTGGCGCCAGCAGACGAAGGGGCAGCGTGCCGCGCTCAATCAGCACCACATTGCCGCCATCGCCGAACACTTTCGCGGGCCGCGCGCGGCCACGAAGCAAGCGGTCGCGGCGCTGCCGCTCGATGAGCGCCTCGGCCGCTACATCATTGAAGGCACCAAGGATGGGCTCGTCGCCGATCTGGACCGCAAGTTGGCCGAACCGGCCGCGCCTCTTGCCATCATCAACGGTCCGCTGATGGCGGGCATGGCCGAAGTCGGGCGCCTGTTCAACAACAACGAGCTGATCGTGGCCGAGGTGCTGCAGTCGGCCGAAGCGATGAAGGCGGCGGTCTCCCACCTGGAGCGGTTCATGGCGAAGTCCGAGTCCGCCACGCGGGGTTCGATCCTGCTGGCCACGGTGAAAGGCGATGTGCACGACATCGGCAAGAACCTGGTGGACATCATCCTCTCCAACAACGGTTATCGCGTCATCAACCTGGGCATCAAGATCCCGCCCGAGCAGTTGATTGAGGCGCACCAGCGGGAGCATCCAGATGCGATCGGGCTGTCGGGCCTGCTGGTGAAAAGCGCCGCGCAGATGGCGATCACGGCGGGCGATCTGCGCCAGGCCGGCATTGACGCGCCGCTGCTGGTGGGAGGCGCGGCGCTGTCGGAGCGCTTCACCACGACACGCATTGCCCCCGAGTATGCGGGCCCGGTCTGCTACGCCAAAGACGCCATGAGCGGCCTGCGGCTGCTCAACGAACTGATGGACCCAGCCACGCGGGAACGGCGGGTCAGCGCGGCCGCGGCCGCGGCGG
>JBOGKL010000434.1:0-1533 GCA_050745525.1 Terriglobales bacterium
CGAATGCGAAATACGCAGCGCTCGCCAAGTGTTCGCACGACACGGCTCTGCGCGACATCCAGCAGCTCGTCGAACGCGGCATTCTCGTGCGCAACGCTGAAGGCGGACGCAGCACGAGCTATTCGCTGGCGAACAGTTGATGGGCGCCCGCTCCACGGAACAATAAATACGGCGGTCCCGCGCCGCGAGACCGCCGAAAGATTCTAGCCACAATCTGCAACCCACGACGGGCTGGCGCTAGCCCTTGTTGCTGCTCTTGTTGCTCTTCTTGTGCTTCTTCTCCTTCTTGTGCTTCTTGTGCTTCTTGTGCTTGGAGTACATCATCGCCGCCGCGGGAGCCGGCTGCGGGGGCGCCGCCATCAGCGGGGCGCCGCCCAGGACGAGCATCGCCGCCAGTGCGGCGGCAGTCGCCAACAGGTTCAGTTTGGAACGCATCGGATCTCCTAATTCGCCAGAATACAGAAATGCAGCGCCGCTGTCCCGGCGTCGCCGCGCAGCGGTACCTCACTTCGCACATATATTTTATTGCAAGCTGACCGCCAACCTCCCAGCCCGCCTGTACCGACCGCTAACCCTCCTGGAATCACCCGCCGCCCGCCCGCGGCCAGTGACCCGGGTGCTTTTTCACCCCCGGCCACCGCGCAGATTTCACCTGCGCTCGGCCGGAGTTTCCGCACGGGCGGCTCCGGCCCCGCCAGGGCGGGGCGTTCCCCAAGGACCCCGCTTACTCGCCGCGGTCGTCGTCGCGCATTGCCGCCACCGCCCGCTCCAGCTCCCGCTGCCGGCCCCCGAGCGTCAGCACGTAGATGGTGATGGCGATCCAAGCCACGCTAAACGCCGCAACCACACTCAGCATTCTTCCCTCCGATTCATTCCATTGCCTTCAGGCGGCCAGGGCCCGCTCCCGCTGCCGCTGCTGAATCTTCTGCCGCAGCCGCTCCTGCCGGTAGCGGATGCGCGCCAGCGTCGCGGCCAGGGCCGCAAAGGCCGCAAAGCCCGCGCACAGCGCATACAGCATTGCCGGCGCCAGGCCGGAATGCGAACCGCCGAACAGCACCGGCTGCGGATGCTGCGTGCGCCACCAGCGGATCGCCATGTAATCCACCGGCACGGCCACGAAGATGAACATGGCGTAAGCCGCCGCCAAACGCGGCTGCAGCTCGGAGTGCGGCGTGAACTGACGCAGCACCAGATAGCTCACGTACATGATCCAAATCACCAGCGTCAGCGTCAGCCGCGCATCCCACGTCCACCAGATGCCCCAGATGGGCTTGGCCCAGATGGGCCCGGAAATGAGATTGATGGCCAGCAGCGCCACGCCCACCTCCGCCGCCGCCACCGCCAGCGCGTCGGCGGCTCGGCTGCGCCGGACCAAGTACCATAAGCTGGCGATCAAATTGACCAGGAACGCGCCGAAGCCGGTCAGCGCCGCGGGCACGTGCACATAAAAAATGCGCTGATAAATGCCCATCGTGGCTTCGGTCGGCGCCGCGATCCAGGCTTGGTAGAGCGCGTACAGCATCAGCGCCAGCG
>JBOGKL010000435.1:0-4931 GCA_050745525.1 Terriglobales bacterium
TCGCTTGTGGCAGGAGCCTAGCGGAACCTACTTGCCGCTGCCGCCGAACGTGGACAGGATGGACTTGGCGGTCTGCGCGTTGGGGCTGGTCGGGGCCAACTGAATCACCTTCTCAAACGCCTCACGCGTGCCCGGGACCGGGACCATCTTGTTGGTCTTGGGATCAGTGGTCGCCTGGTTGAGCAGGCACATGCCCTTGTAGTACCAGGCATTGGCGTTGGTCGGGTCCATGGCCACCACCTTGTCAAAGGCGGCTTCGGCGCCGGGGATCTTGTTGGCATTCATGAGCACGACGCCCTCGTTGTAGATCGCCAACTGCGCTTGCGCCGGGTCCATGGTTGCCGCCTTGTTGAAGGCGGCATTGGCGCCGGCGGTGTCGCCCGATTGCGCCAGCACCGAACCCAGGTTGATCACGTAGCCGGCATCGGTGGGCTTGAGGGCAATAGCCTTCTGGTAGGCGTCCGCCGCGTCTTTGTAGTCCTTGGCGTCGGCGTAATCTTCGGCCAGGTTGGCAAAGAGGACGTCGTGGGTCTGGTCAATCGTCACGGCCTGCTTCATGACCGCGATCGCCTGCGGGTACTGCTTGGCATCCACGAACTGCTTGTTCTGCGCCAGCAGCGTATTCAGTTGGCCGATCTTGGCGTTTTTGCTTTCGGAGGCTTTCTTGTGCGCGGCGTACTCGGCCGCCTCCGCCTTGGACATGCCTGGAGGTGGCGGACCGCCATTAATGGCCGCGGCCAGCACCTTGAGATTGAGCGGCGCATCGGGGCGCACCATTTTGCCGGCCACAATCGTCATGCCCTGTTCCACTTGAATGTTTTGCCCCGTCTCGGAGACGATGAACATGTTGTAGGTGCCTGCCGGAACCCGCGTGTCGTAGAACTGACCTTTTTTATCGGTCTTGAGGGTGACGGTGTTGAGGCTCTTGTCCGCAGGCACCAGGGTGACTTTGGCGTTGGGCAGCAGCTTTCCGCTGAGTCCGATTACACTGCCCCGGATGCCGCCAAATTGCTGGGCACCGAGCGGCAGGGCCATCATGACGCTCAGCAGCGCCAGGCCTGCCAGCAGGCTCATTACGCGGAGGCCGGGCAGGGGCTCCCGGGGCTCCCGGCACGGCCGAGCGTCAAGCGGGTCGCGTGGCGCAGCCACGCGCGGTCCCGCGCCTATCATTCGTTGCAAAGATTTCATATTTCCTCCATGGTTTCGCAGGCGGTCGCGTACTGCACCGGATCGCTTGCTCCCGCTTGACAAAACGCGCGGCGGCGCAACCGGCAACTGTCGCACCGTCCACAAGCCCGGCCGGAATTCTGGTAACAAGACCACGATAAGGGAAACGGGGCATGCAGTTCAAGCCCCAGACGCACGATCTCGCTCTTGTTGCGCAATAACAGGGGCGCCTCGATGCGCACGCCGGAGTTGCGGGCTCCGACATGGACCAGCTTTTGGAAGGCGTCGTAGAACTCCGGGCGGCAATCCGGGTACCCGGAACTGTCGGGGGCGACGGCCCCGATCATGACGACTTCCGCGCCCAGCACTTCGGCCCAGGAGACGCCTGCGGCCAGGAAATGTGCGTTGCGGAACGGTACGTACGTGATAGGTATGCGGGACGGATCCACACCGGATTCGGGCATGGCGAGCGTGGCATCGGTGAGGGCCGAGCCGCCAATCTGGCCAAAGAAGGGCGTGGTGACCGCGAGGCGGCGCTCGATGCCGTAGTGGTCGGCCATGTCCGTGAACGCCTGGCGCTCGCGAGCCTCGGTGCGCTGACCGTAGTCGAAATGGAGCACGGCGGCTTCGTAATCGCGCGCCGCCAGCGCCAGGCACACGCAACTGTCCATGCCGCCGCTGAGCAGAACCACGGCCAGAGGACGCGACGCCATTACACGCCCCGCCGTGCCGGGTCCCAGATGAATTTGTGGATCTGAAGGCTGAGGCGCGCGGGGAGACCGTCGCGCAGCATCCAAGCCGCCAACGCGGCCGGATCGAGCTCGCACTGGGCGCTGCTGCGCTCTCCTGCGGCCTGCTTGCGAAACGCCGGCGACAGAAGCAAAGCAGGCGGACCCTGGCCCAGAGCGTGGCGCCGGATGAAGTCGCGGGCGAACTCGTAGTCGGCCGCGTCGCGCACGACGAACTTGAGTTCGTCCCAGGGGCGGAGCAGCTTTAAGTTGTCTTCGCGAAAGGTTCCGGCTTCCCCGCTTCCCGGGCATTTCACGTCCACAACTTTCACCACCGCTTCTGGTACCGGGCTAAGGTCGCGCTCGCCACTGGTCTCGAGCATGGTGCAGTAGCCCTCGGCCAGTAGCGCCCGGGCCAGGGCGGCGACCGCGGGGGCCTGCAGCAGCGGTTCGCCTCCGGTGATTTCCACCCGGCGGCAGGGATAGGCGTGGACCGCCGCTAACACCTCGTCGAGTTCCATGCGGCGCCCGCCGTAGAAGCTGTACTCGCTATCGCACCAATGGCAGCGGAGATTGCAGCCGGTGAGGCGGAGGAAGACCGAGGGCAGCCCGGCGTGGCTCGACTCGCCCTGCAGGGAGTAAAAGATCTCGGTGATTTGCAGAGCCATCAGGTGCGGCGGTAAATGGCCGCGGTGGTATCGGTCTCAAAGACGGTCACCGAAGCGACGCGCACGGGCGCGGCATCGGCGGCCAGAGATTGCTCGAGCCGCTCAAAGAGTATGCGGGCCATGTTTTCGGCCGAGGGGTTCTGCTCGCGGAAGGGCTCGAGATCGTTGAGGTACTGGTGGTCCCACTGTTCGGTTTCGCGCCGCAAGAAGGACTTGAGCTCGCGGAAGTCGTAGAGCAGGCCGATGGAGTTAAGCTCGGGGCCCTCCAACTGGACGCGCACGCGATAGTTGTGGCCGTGCGGGTTCTCGCACTTGCCGCGATAGCCGCGCAGGGCATGGCCGGAGGAGAACGTCTCTTCGACGGTGATGGAGAACATCGGAAAGACTATTGTAGCGGGGCGGGGCGAACTGCGGCGCGGCGCGTGCATCTCGCCCCTTCCCCAGGGCCGTTCGCCAAGGGCTCAGGGGTGAACCAGCTTGAGGAACCAGCCGGTTAGACCACCCCAAGCGGCGAGTTCCAGCGGGCGCACACTGCCCAGGTTGGATTCCAGCGTGGCCACCCAGGGAAGCTGGGCGAAGGAGGCGCCGGAACGCACGCCCCAATGCGCCTCGGGCACGATCTGGGTATAGGCGAAAGCCAGGCCGCCGGCCAGAAGGCAGCGGGCGACGCTTTCCAGGCGCGAGCGTTCGCTGCCGGTGGCCGCTTCGATCAGCGCCGCGACGACGACGCCGGTGGCGGCGATTTGGAGGTTCTTCTGCCAGCGCTCCATCTTTGATCCCGATGCGCCGGGCGTGGCGGGTGTTGTGCGGGGGGCGCGCCAGGAACAGTGCTGCCTGGCCACACTTGGCCAGGCAGCGCCCTTGCAGACCGCTGCAAGCGGGCTGAGGTCGGCCGCAGGCCGACCGAGCCCCGCGCCAATCATTGTTTTCGGCTACTGCTGCTCGCCGGAGGCGAACTTTAGCACGGCCTGATAGCCGTCGGCGCGCAGGCGCGAGCGCATGGCGTCGGCTTCTGAGCGCGTAAGGTAGGGGCCGACCTCGACGCGGTAGAGGTTGTTGCCGGTCCCGGGCGTGGGCGCTACGACGGAAGCGGGATAGCCGCGCGTCTGCAGCGCGTTGGCCAAACCGGCGGCGTCAGGTGAAGTGCCGGCGAAGACCTGGACTTCAATGAGCCCGGAACCAGTATTAGAGCCGGCCGCGGCATCGGTTGCGGCGGGGGCGCTGGATGGCGAGGCAGCGGGGGGCTTGGGAGCGGGCTTGGCGGCTGTCTTGGCGGAGGGCTTGGCTGCGGGGGGCTCTGCTCCGCTAAAGCTACGCAGGGTGCCACCGCCTTTGGCGTTGGCAGTGGCAGCGGCGGCAGCAGCGGCAGGAGGTTGCACGCCGGTGGCCGGGGGCGGGGTCAGCGTGGCGGGAACCGCGTTGTTCTCCGCCGCGCCGAGCTGAGTGGGATTGGGCGGAGCCACGCCGGGGGCCGGGGGGGCAGCGGCGGTGGGATGGCGCGCCGGCAAGGCTTGCACCCCGCCCAGGGTGAAGGTGGACGGAATGGCGTGTTTGCCGATGGTGTAGCCAAAAGCAAAGAACAAGCCGCAGACGATCGCCAGGGCGCAGAAGGCGGCAAGCAAGGACTTGGTGCCCATCTCGAGCTGATAGGGCGGATTCTTGCGCTGCGGCTCGGATTCGTACCGCTGGGCGGCCGGTTTCATGAAGGCGCCGGCGCTGGGGGTGGAGTAGCCGCGGCGGCGGCCGCGGCCTTGCGTAGCGGCCGCGGCTGCATGAACACCTCAATCAGGTCCATGGGCAGCGGGAACACCACGGTGGTATTTTTGTCCGAACCGATCTCCAGCAACGTCTGCAGGTAGCGCAACTGCAGCGCAATGGGCTCGCTGGCGATGATGGCCGCGGCTTCCGACAGGCGCGTGGCGGCCTCGTACTCGCCGTCGGCGTGGATGATCTTGGCGCGCTTCTCGCGCTCGGCTTCGGCCTGGCGGGCAATGGCACGCTGCATGGTTTCGGGAAGGTCCACGGCCTTGATCACCACGTCGGTGACCTTGACGCCCCAGGGCTCGGTGCGCTCGTCCAAAATCGTTTGCAGGCGCGAGTTGATCTTTTCGCGGCTGGACAACAGGTCATCAAATTCCACTTCGCCGAGCACCGCGCGCAGCGTGGTTTGGGCGAACTGGGAGCTGGCAAAGCGGAAGTTGCGGACCTCGACCACGGCCTTTTCCGGATCGACAACCTTGTAATAAACGACGGCGGTGACGGTGCAGGTCACGTTGTCGTGGGTAATTACGTCTTGCGGAGGGACATCCAGGGTGTCCACCTGCAGGGATATGCGGACCAGGCGGTCAATAATGGGGAAGATCAAGAC
>JBOGKL010000436.1:0-5885 GCA_050745525.1 Terriglobales bacterium
GCCCCGCGCCAGTCAATGGCCGCGCAGCTCCAGCGCCCCAGCGCCTCTCCACGCACGGTCACGGTCTCAGCCGACCGTCTGCTCTATTCATCCGCCTTGCACCGCGTGCTCTACACCGGTGGCGTGCGGCTCCGGGTTGCTGATGCGACGTTGCTGGCGCCGCAGTTGGCGGTCTACTTAAGTCCGCCGGGCGCGGGCGCTCCCGCTTCCAAGCAGGGCCTGCGCAGCGCCACCGCCTCCGGAGGCGTTCTGGTGCAGCAGCCCGGCCGCAGCGCGCGCGCTCAACGCTTGCACTTCGACTTTCGCACCGAGGTGGTCCGTCTCCAGGGCGGACCTCCCAGCATTTCAGATGCCGAACAGGGCAGAATTACCGGCGATCCCTTGACTTTTTCACTAACGAGTGATGAAATTCAGGTGGGTGGTAAGCCCGGAACTCGAGTTTTGGGCCAGACGAAAGGGCGCAACTAACTGCTTTTCACTGACTTACACCCCGCACCCTGAGCCTTTGCCCCTCCGCCCCCGGCCGACCCCATGGAGCGCCTCGCCACAGACCAGGTTTGCAAACTGTATAAAGGCCGGGCCGTGGTCAATGGCGTCAGCATCACCATCGAGCGCGGCGAAGTAGTCGGTTTGCTCGGCCCCAACGGCGCCGGCAAGACCACCACCTTCCACATGATCGTGGGCCAAATTGCCCCCGACACCGGTCGCATCCTGCTCGACGGCCACGACATCACCTCGCTGCCCATGTACCAGCGTGCGCAGTTGGGAATCAGCTACTTGCCGCAGGAACCTTCCGTGTTCCGCAAGCTCACCGTTGAGCAGAACCTGATGGCCATCCTCGAGGTGCTGCCGCTGCCTCCGGCCGAGCGCAAGGAGCGGCTGGAGCGGCTGCTCGAGCTGCTGGGTCTCGGTCGGGTGCGCCGCACCATGGCCTACGCCCTATCCGGCGGCGAGCGGCGGCGGGTCGAGATCGCCCGCGGGCTGGTGCTCGAACCCGCCTTCATGCTGCTCGATGAGCCCTTCAGCGGCATTGATCCGCTGGCGGTGCTGGACCTGCAGCAAATCATCGCCCGCCTGCGCGCTGACCGCATTGGCGTGCTCATCACCGATCACAACGTGCGCGAAACGCTCAGCGTCACTGACCGCGCCTACATTATTCACGATGGGCGCATCTTCCGTATGGGCACGCCCGCCGAGCTGGGCCAGGATGCCGGCGTGCGCCGTGTCTACCTGGGAGAAAGCTTCAGCCTGGTCTAATCCATGTCTTACGGGCCCAAGATCACCATCGTGCCTAAGCTCGGCCTCCGGCAGACGCTGACGCCCGGCCTCGTGCAAATGGTCAACATTTTGGCCATGAACAAGCTCGAGCTGCAGGATGCGATCAGCCAGGAGTTGCTCGAAAACCCCATGCTCGACGAGAGCCAGGAGGAGGGCGCACCGGGTCTTGAGGAACTGGCGCGCCTCGAGCAGGATCTGCAGCAGCAAAACGAGCTGGAGCGGGCGGGAGCCCCCAGCGGCCAGGTCGAGGATCATCACGCGGCGGCCGGCGCCGAGGAAATGGGCGCCGGGGAGATGGTCGCGGCGGCGAGCGCCGGCATGGGCGAGGCCCGGGGCGAGGCCCCGGGAGAGGCCATTTCCGAAGCGCCGGCACCGACCGCAGACGGGAGCGCGACGGCAGGGGAGGGAAGCGCCGCCGCCGCGGACGCGGCCGAGGCCGCCGCCGCCGAAGCCCCCGCCGCCGATGCCTTCGAGGAGATTGACTACGACGATTTCTTCAACAACTATCTCGACCCCGGCTATCAGCCCTCGCAGCGCGAAGAGATCGAGCGCCCCTCCTTCGACAACTTCCTGAGCGCGCCCACGACGCTGACCGACCACCTGCGCTGGCAGTTGAGCGTCGAGCCCATCGAGGAGGACCTGCGCAACGCCGCCGAAGCCATCATCGGCAACCTCGACCAAGACGGCTACCTTACCGCCGAGGACGAGAAGGGGCGGCGCCCGCTGCGGGTGGAGGAACTCGCCGCCGCCGAGGAGATTCCCGAACAACGCGTGCGCGAGGCGCTCAACCTGGTGCAGCGCTTCGATCCGCCCGGGGTGGGCGCGCGCGACCTGCGCGAATGCCTGCTCATCCAGCTGTTCCAGCTCCCCAGCGTGCAGATCCTGGCCATCGCCCTGGTGAGCGAGCACCTCGCCGCGCTGCAGAATCCGCGCCGCGCCGAGCTGGCGCGCACGTTGAACGTCACCGAGGAGGAAATCGCCGGCGCGCTGGCCGAAATCCGCAAGCTCGACCCCTTCCCCGGACGCCGCTACAATCCCGCCAACACCCGCCTCATCGAGCCCGACGTCGCCTTCGTCAAGGGGCGCAACGATCGCTGCCCCATCTGCGGCAGCGAGGCCTGCCGCAACGAGTACCAGATCCTGATGAACGACGACGGGCTGCCCAATCTCAGCCTCAACCATCAGTACCGGCAGATGAAGTTCGACCGTGACCAGCGCGAAACCAGCCGCTACATCAAGGAGCGCTACGCCAGCGCCATTCAATTCCTGCGCAACCTCGAGCAGCGCAAGCAAACCATCGCCCGCGTCTGCCACGCCATCGTGGAGCGGCAGCCGGAATTCCTCAACCTCGGCATGGATTTCCTCAAGCCCATGATGATCAAGGAGGTGGCCGAGGAAATCGGCGTCCATCCCTCCACCGTCAGCCGCGCCGTGGCCAACAAGTACGTGCACACCAGCCAGGGCGTGTTCGAGTTGCGCTTCTTCTTCTCCGAGGCGGTGCAGGGCGCGCGCGGTGCCGAGACCTCGCTGCTGATCCTGAAGCGACGGGTGAAAAAGCTCATCGAGGGAGAGGACCCCAAGCATCCGCTCACCGATGATCAGCTCTCGGCCGTTCTCAAAGAGCAGGGCATCGAGGTCACGCGCCGCACCGTGGCCAAGTACCGCGAGGACCTGCGCATCCCCTCCACGCATCAGCGGAGAGTGCGATGAGCGGCGCCGAGGCCGCGCCACCCCAGGCCCTCAAGCGGCCCCGGTCAACGGCCGGGGGAAAGCCCTCCGGAAGGGGCGAGACGCAAGCGGAGCGAGCGGGAACGAAGAGCCGCGCCGCGGATCGCCCCGCCCCGCGCAGGAGCCGCCAGGTTCATCTGGTCATCATCACCGGCCTCAGCGGCAGCGGCAAAGGCTCGGCCATCAAGGCCTTCGAGGATTCCGGCTACTACTGCGTGGACAACCTCCCGCTCGGCCTGCTGGCGCCGCTGGTGGACCTGGTGCAACGCTCGGGCGAGGTCCCGCGCGTGGCCGCCGTCGTGGATATCCGCGAGGGGCGGCGCCTGGAGGACCTGCCGCAAATCCTGCGCCGCCTGCGCGCCTCGCAGGTCGAGGTCACGCTGCTGTTTCTCGAATCGAGCGACGAGGTGCTCCTGCGCCGCTTCAGCGAGACGCGCCGTCCCCATCCGCTCGCCCCCGGCAGCCCGCGCGCCGACCACGGCAAGCACGAAACCGAGCTGCGCCGCGGCATCCGCTCCGAGCGCAAGGCGCTGGCCCGGCTGCGCTCCGCCGCCGACCTCGTGGTGGATACCTCCCGCTTCAACGCCCACGAACTGCGCGCCTTCCTGCGCGAGCAGGTCATCGAGAGCGGCCTCACGCCCAAGCTGCAAATCACGCTCAGCAGCTTCGGTTTCCGCCACGGCCTGCCCAGCGACGCTGAGCTGGTCTTCGATGTCCGCTTTTTGCCCAATCCTAACTATGTGGCCGCCCTGCAGGCACATGACGGGCGCGACCGCAAGGTGGCCGACTACATCCGCTCGTTTCCGCAGACGGGCGAGTTTCTGTCGCGCATCCGCGACCTGCTCGCCTATCTCATGCCCCACTACATCCAGGAGGGCAAAAGTTACTTGCACATCGCTGTCGGATGTACCGGCGGACGCCACCGCTCCGTATATATAGCCGAAGCGCTGCGGCGCGAGCTGCGCAAGCTGGGCTACCCGGCCACGCTGGTGCACCGCGACCTCGAGCGCTAAAGCGGTCCCAGACTTGCCATGGCCCTGCGGACCAAAACGAGTGCGGCTTTGACATCAGGGAAAGCCGCTCGCGCCTGCACGAAGCGGGTCACACCGAGTCTGGAACCGCTTTAAAGGACACCCGGGGAATGCGTCCGTTCTACCGCCTGCTGCGCTACGTCATCCGCTACTGGGCGCAGTTTGTCGCGGCGCTGGTGTTGATGGCCGCCGCCGCCGCCTTTGACGCCTCCGTGGCCCTGGTGCTGGCCCCGGTTGTGGACAAGCTGCTCAAGCCCAGCAGCGGCGGCGGCGCCATCCTGCTGCTCAAGGCGCGGCCCCCGCTGCTGAACCATCCCGTCTACCTCAACAGCTTCATCCCCTCCGGCTTTTCCCACAACCCGGCCTCGATCGTCGCCCTGGCGCTGATCGTGCTCGTCGCCGGCAAGGCCATCGGCGAGTACGGCGGCACCTACCTCATCAACTGGGTCGGCTTCGGCGCCATCACCGACCTGCGCAACGCCGCCTATGAAAAGCTGATGCATCAATCCGCCGCCTTCTTCTCCCGCCAGGCGACGGGCAGGATCATGTCCACCGTGGTCAACGACCTGGAGCGCATCCAGGTGGCCGCCTCGAACTCGCTGGCCGACAGCGTGCAGCAGACCTTCACCTTCCTCTTCTTCGCCGCCGTGCTGTTGTTTCTGAACTGGCGCCTGACGTTGTACGCGGCCATCCTGACCCCGGCGGTGATTCTGCCCACCGCCTGGCTGGGCAAGCACGTGCGCCGCACCGCGCGCCGCAGCCAGGACGAGATGGCCGACGTGCAGCACATCCTGCACGAAACCGTCACCGGCAACCGCATCGTCAAGGCCTTCAGCATGGAGGGGCGCGAGATCGCGCGCTTCCGCGCCGCCACCCAGCGCCTGCTGCACTCGAACCTGCGCTACATCCTGCAACAGAGCATCGCCTCCCCGCTCATGGAGATCCTGGGCGCGGCCACCATCATCCTCTTCCTGCTCTATGCCCGCGGCGCCGTCGGACGCGGTGTCATGTCCACGGGCATGGTCATCGCCTTCATCTACGCCCTGTTCAAGCTCTACGAACCGCTGCGGCGCATGGCTGGCATCTACAACAACTTCCAGACCGCGGCCGGATGCGCCCAGCGCGTCTTCGAGTTCATGGACCTGCGCGAGGAGATCCACGAGCGCCCGGGCGCGCGCCCGCTGGCGCCGTTCCGCTCCGCCATCGGGTTCGACGGCGTGGGTTTCTGCTACACCCCGGACGAGCCCCTGCTGCACGATTTGAACTTTGAGGTCCGCCGCGGCGAGGTGGTGGCCCTGGTGGGAACCAGCGGCGCCGGCAAGACCACGCTTATCAACCTCATCCCGCGTCTGTTCGACGTCACCGCAGGCAACCTGCTCGTGGACGGCGTGGACGTGCGCTCGTGTACGTTGCGCTCCTTGCGCGACCAGATCGGCTACGTCACCCAGGAGACGATTCTGTTCAACGAGACCGTGGCCAACAACATCGCCTACGGCACTCCCGCCGCCACCCCCGCCGCCATCCGCGCCGCCGCGCAGGCGGCCCTGGCCGGCGATTTCATCGCCGCCATGCCCCAGGGCTACAACACCATGCTGGGCGAGCGCGGCGTCCGCCTCTCCGGCGGCCAGCGCCAGCGGGTGGCCATCGCCCACGCCCTGCTCAAGAACGCCCCCATCCTCATCCTCGACGAGGCCACCAGCGCCCTCGATAACGAAAGCGAGCTGCTGGTCCAGCGCGCCCTGGCCAACCTCATGCGCCACCGCACCGTGATCGTCATCGCCCACCGCCTCTCCACCGTCCGCAACGCCGACCGCATCCTGGTCCTCGAAGCCGGCGCCATCGTCGAGG
>JBOGKL010000437.1:0-21747 GCA_050745525.1 Terriglobales bacterium
GTTGGGCGATGCGGACGTTGACGGCCGCCAATTGCGCTCGCGCCTGGCGCATGGGCAGCGCCTGCGGCCGATACTGGGCCGCGAGGCGCTGCACCTCGGCCGCCAGTTGCGCCTGTTGGACATACACATCGCCGGGAACTGCCACGTCGCTGCCCGTGGCGGCGGCCGGGGGTGGCGCCCGGCGCGCCAAGGCATTGGTCTGCTGCAGGGCGGAAACTTCCGCCTGCGTCTCGGCGGCGGCGAGCTGCTGCCAGCGCCGGCCGGCCACCTGCATTTCGGTGGCGGGATCCGTTAATCCCTCCTGTGCCGCCACCGTTGCCACGGCCTGCACCGAATCCTGCACCCGTGCGCGGGCACTGCGGACCTGGATTTGCAAGTAGGCGACCCGGCGCATCCCGGCTGCGCGCTGCCGTCGCGCTCCGCGGTCGGCGTCGGCGGTCACGAGCGCGTGCAAAAATGCCGTTGCCAGTTCCGGCCGCGGCGCCGTAAAGCTCAAGCCGAGGATGCGGCTGTAGGGCGTCGTGGTGACGTGAAGCCGCCGCCGCACCGCCTCGACCCGCTCCAGGGGCGTCGTCGGCTTGGGCCACAGGCGTTCCAGCCAGAGGGGATGGCGCAGCGGGGGAGCCAACAGGCCGTCCGCCTGCGGCCCCAAATGCCCGAGCGCCGCCTGCACCATCTCGCGGCTGGCCAGTTCCTGTGCCGCCGTGGAGATTGCCATCGGGCTGGCCGACCATCCGGCGGCGCGAGCCGCCAGGCCAGATGCCGGCGCTTTCGTCTGCACTACGACGCTGGCGGTAGCCCGATAGAGCGGCTGGCGACACCAGAGCAGGACTCCGGCGGCGGCGAAGGCCAAGGCGACGCTGGCGGCGAGCAGGCTGCGGCGCCGCGACAGTGCTCTCCGCCAGGACTCGCCAGGCGGCGGTGTGTGCATTGAGGTGTGCGTCAGCGCGGTGGGAGCACGGCGGCCGAACAGATCACGCTGGAGAGGCAGTACCGGCATGCAGGCTTATTGGCACAGCTTCGGCTGGGCGACGCAAGGATTGCCCAGCTTCGAGGAGTTGGCGGCAATCTGTGGCGGCGTCCAGTGGAAGGCGATGATGCCGAAAATGATCTGGGCTACGGTGGTGGCGGCCAACTGCACGCCGGCAATAGTGCCGGCCTTGGCCGGGCTCCAGGGTATGTAGACCAGGTCGAACGGGTGCAAGTGCGGATCGGGCGCATGCCCCTGCATGACGCTCCCGGCGTTCACCCATTCGGTGGCCAGCTTGCCGCCGGGGTCGCGGTGTACGATGCGCGTTTGGCCGAGGCGGCTGTTGCGCAAGGCGCCTCCGGCCAGGCTGATGGCCTCCAGCATGGTCATCCCCGATGCCGGGATCGGGTAGGCGCCCGGCCGCGCCACGTTGCCGCCCACGTATACCTGGCCGCCCGGCGCCACGCGGATGACGTAGCCGGCGCGCAGCCTCATCGCGGCCGCCGTGCTTCCCCGCTCCAGAGCGGTCACGGGCACGGCCGTGATGGGTTCTCCCTGTCCGGGCTCGACCAGGACCCGCGCGGCCGCCGGCGCGCGCACGCCGCCGGCGGCCGCCAGCATCGCGCCCAGGTCCGGGTACGTGCGCGCCGAATACACGCCCGGCGCGCGCACCGCTCCCAGCACGGTGACCGGCTCCGGGGCGAAAGCCCTGACCACGACCTGAACTTGGGGATCGAGCAGATAATTTTGCCGCAGCCGCGCCGCCAGCGTCCGGCTCGCCTGCGCCGCCGTTTCCCCCTCCAGCCGAACTCGTCCGGTGTAGGGCATGGTGAAGGTGCCGTTCGGCGCCAGTCGGGCTTCCGTGCGCAATTCCGGTGCGCCGGCCACCTGCACGGCAATCAGGTCGCCCGGCTCCAACTGTTGGTTTTGTACCGGCGGCGTGCCCTCTTGCAGCGGGGCCGTGGTCCCTTGCCCCAGGGCCGCAGCCGCCAGCAAGAAAGCACAGGCCAGCCCCGTCGCGATTGCCGCCGCTGTTTTGTTGGGCACGCAAACAGCATTTCTGAACCGTAGCGCACGGTCAACCACCGCAAATGCGGGAGTGCGCGTTCCAAAATGAAACAGCGTGGAGGGCCGCGGCGCTCTGGCTCAGCGCTAGGGCTTCCGCAACGGAGCCGGTCCCTCGCCCTTGCACCCTGAACGCTGAGGCATTGGATGGCGCGGGCCGACTTTGATCACGCCCGCGGGCGGGTCGCTCGCGGGAAAGGAATCGGCGACGGCCTCGTCGTAGAGCGCTTCCTCAGGATCCGGCTCCGGGTCGGGCGTCGCGACCGGATGACGCAGGGCCATGGCTCTAGTGTAGGGCGAAAGCCGAGCCGCTTGCGGCGACCTGTGCCGCGGCAACGGGGCGCTGGGCTCACGCATCCGAGCACAGATTCCGCCCGAAGGAGAAGCTACGATGCCGATAAACAGCAGTGAACATGACCGCTATATTCTGCACCTCAATCATGCCCTGGCCATGGAGGCGGCGCTGGTGGATCACCTGGAAAAGCGCGCGGCCTCGGTTTCCAACCCCGTCGTGCGCCAGCGCCTGCTGGAACACCGCGATGAGACCGTGCAGCACCGCGAGGCCGTGCGCGACTGCATCCAGTCGCTGGCGGGCGAGGCCACGACCACCAAGGCCGTGGTGCAGTCGGCCATCGCGCCCGGGCTGTTGGGGAAAGTCATGACGGCCTTGGAGAGCGAAAAGGAAGATCGGGCGCTCATGGAAGATCTGGCCGACTTCGCCGTCGAGAACTATGAGGACGGCCTCTATGCCGGCATCAGCCTCATCGCCCGCAATCTCGGCTTCCCGCATCACGCCACGCGCTTTGAGCAGATTCGCAAACAGGAGCGCGCGATGGCGGACTTCATCGCCGAGCATCAGCCGGAGGCGGTGCGCGAAGCCTTTCCGCCGGTGGCAAAGGCCGCCTAGCAAGACCCGTGGGAAAAGCGTGCAGCGCGAGGCCGGCTTGAACCGAACGCGGTTCGGTCGCTGGCCGGCGCGCGGAGGCCGGGTTCCGCGTGTTAGGCTGAAAAAATGCGCGTTGCCCTGTTTACCCGCGAGTATCCTCCCCATGTGTACGGCGGAGCCGGCGTCCACGTCGAATATTTGAGCCGGGAACTGGCGCGCACGATTTCCGTCGTCGTGCACTGCTTCGGCGAACAGCACATCTCTGCGGGCAACCTGACCGTGGAAGGCCATGAGCCCTGGGAACGGATCCAAACCGAGGAGAAATTCCGCGCTGCGCTCGAAGCGCTCAGCGTAAATCTGGATTCCATTCAGTCCTTGCGCCAGGTGGATGTCGTGCATACGCACACCTGGTACACCTCCATGGCCGGCTTCTGGGCCAAAAAGCTCTACGGCATGCCCTTCGTGCTCACCACGCACAGCCTGGAGCCGCTGCGCGCCTGGAAGGCCGAGCAACTCGGCAGCGGCTACCAGATGAGTTCGTGGATGGAGAAGACCGCCATCGAAAGCGCCGATGCGGTGATCGCCGTTTCCCACGGCACCAAGGCGGACATTCTTCGCGCCTATCCCGAGCTCGACCCAGGGCGCATTCACGTCATCTACAACGGGATTGATCTCGATGAGTACCGGCGCGATCCGGGCACCGCGCACCTGGACGCGCTGGGTGTGGACCGTACCCGCCCCTACGTGCTCTTCGTCGGCCGCATCACGCGGCAGAAGGGGGTGACGCATCTGGTCGAGGCCGTGCATCACCTGCCCGCCGACACGCAGGTGGTGTTGTGCGCGGGCGCGCCCGACACGCCGGAGATCGCGGCGGAAATGCGCGCTCTCGTCACTGCGCTGCAGCGCACGCATGCGCGCGTGCTCTGGATCGAAAAGATGGTGAGCAAGCCCGAGGTGATCCAGCTCTACAGCCACGCCGCCGTGTTCTGCTGCCCTTCCATTTACGAACCCTTCGGCATTATCAATCTCGAAGCCATGGCGTGCGAGACGGCCGTCGTGGCGACGGCGACGGGTGGCATCAAGGAAGTGGTGGTCCCGGGAGAAACCGGACTGCTCGTGCCCATGGCCCAGGACCCGTGCACGAATGCGCCTCTCGATCCCGCGGCATTTGCGCGCTCGCTGGCCGAGGCCATCCAGACGCTTCTGGCGGACCCGGAGCGGAGGCAACGCATGGGCCGGGCCGGGCGGGCACGCGTCGAAGCCATGTTCAGTTGGCGCGCCATTGCCGCCCAGACCATCGAGCTGTACCGCCGTTTGTCGGCGAACCGCCAGGCCGCCGTGCGAGAATGAGGGCCGAATGCTGCTGGCGCTCGATATCGGCAACTCGCAAACAGTGATCGGGCTGTTCAACGGCCAACATCTCGAAGCGTCGTGGCGGATCACCACCGCGCGGCAGCAGACGGCCGATGAATTTTCCCTCGCCTTGCGGGGCTTGCTGCACGCTCACGCGACGGCGGAGGAAAGCATCGCGGGTGCGATCGTGGCGTCCGTGGTCCCGCCCCTCGATGCCGTCGTGCGCGCGGCCTTGCGCGCCCAGTTCCATCTCGATCCGCTGTTCGTGGGCCCGGGCCTGAAGACCGGCATGGCGGTCCAGTACGACTCCCCCGCCGACGTCGGCGCCGACCGCATCGCCAATGCCGTGGCCGGTTACGCCCTGCATGGCGGGCCCCTCATTATCGTGGATTTTGGAACCGCGACGACGTTGGACGTCGTCGCGGAGCACGGGGAATATCGGGGCGGAATCATCTGTCCGGGGCTGGCGATCTCGGCCGACGCGCTCGTGACCCGAACCGCGCGCCTGCCCCGCGTCGAGATCCGCGATCCGGGCCGCCTCATCGGCACCAGCACCGTGGGCAGCATCCAATCCGGACTGTATTACGGCTATCTGAGCCTGGTGGATGGACTCATTGAGCGCTTGCGCGCTGAGCTGGGGGCAAGCACCCAGGCGATTGCCACCGGCGGCCTCGCTCCCCTCCTCGTGCCTGGCTCCCGCCATCTGCACGGCTCGGAGGAGCACCTCACCCTCATCGGTCTGCGCCTGCTCTGGGAACGCAACCGCCCGCAGACAGCAACCGCTCCGTAGGACTCAGTAGCGATAGTGGTCGGCTTTGTAGGGTCCGGTGACGGGCACGCCCAGGTAGTCGGCCTGCGCGGGGCTGAGCACGGTGAGGCGCACGCCGATTTTTTCCAGGTGCAGGCGGGCTACTTCCTCGTCCAGTTGCTTGGGCAGGGTGTAGACGCCGGGCTGGTAGGCGTCGCGTTTGGCCCACAGATCCAGTTGCGCCAGCGTCTGGTTGGAGAAGCTGTTGCTCATGACGAAGCTGGGGTGGCCGGTGGCGCAACCGAGATTGACCAGGCGACCCTCGGCCAGCAGAAAGATGCTATGTCCGGCGGCGAAGTGATACTCGTCCACTTGCGGCTTGATATTGGTGCGGCGCGCGTCGGGAGCCGCGTTCAGGGCATCCACCTGGATCTCGTTGTCGAAGTGACCGATGTTGCACACGATGGCTTGATCTTTCATGCGCCGCATGTGCTCGAGCGTGATCACCTCGCAGTTGCCGGTGCAGGTGACGTAGATATCGCCGCGGCCCAGGGTCTCTTCCACGGTGGTGACCTCGAAGCCGGCCATCGCCGCTTGCAAAGCGTTGATGGGATCAATTTCGGTCACGATGACACGCGCGCCGAAGCCGTGCAGCGATTGCGCGCAGCCTTTGCCCACATCGCCGTAGCCGCACACCACGGCCACCTTGCCCGCCACCATCACGTCGGTGGCGCGCTTGATGCCGTCGGCCAGGGACTCGCGGCAGCCGTAGAGATTGTCGAACTTCGACTTCGTCACCGAGTCGTTGACGTTGATGGCCGGCACCAGCAGCGTTCCGGCCTCTTGCATCTTGTAGAGCCGGTGCACGCCGGTCGTGGTCTCCTCCGAGACGCCGCGCCAATGGGCCACGATCCGGTGCCAGCGCTGCGAGTCTTCGTGGTGCACGCGTTGCAGCAGATCCTTGATGACCTTTTCCTCGTGGGAGGCCGACGGCGATGCGGTCCAGGACGAGCCGTTTTCCAGCTCGTAGCCTTTGTGAAGCAGCAGCGTCATGTCGCCGCCGTCGTCCACCACCAACTGCGGCCCCAGCCCATCGGTGTGGGAGATCGCCTGATAGGTGCACCACCAATATTCCTCGAGACTTTCCCCTTTCCAGGCAAACACCGGCACCCCGGCCGCCGCCATCGCCGCCGCCGCGTGATCCTGGGTGGAAAAGATGTTGCAACTGGCCCAACGCACCGTGGCGCCCAAGGCCCGCAGGGTCTCGATGAGCACCGCGGTTTGCACCGTCATGTGCAGCGAACCGCTCACCCGAACGCCCGCCAAGGGCTGTTGCGGCGCATACTTGCGGCGAATCGCCATGAGGCCGGGCATCTCCTGCTCGGCGATGGTAATTTCCTTCCGCCCCCACTCGGCCAGGGCCAAATCGGCGACTTTGAAGTTTCCGGCAGCGGCGGATGGTTGCTCGATAACGGTGCTCATCCTCATAGTGTAAGCGGTGCCTGCTCAGGCGGCCATAGCCATCGTCTGTGCCAGTTGGCAGCGGGCAAGGTGGATCAGGCGCGAGCAGTACGCCGGCTCGAGCTTCAGCCAGCCGGCCAGGGTCGCCGGTGCATAACCCTCGAGTTCGTGCAGCAAATACAGCAGCCGCTGCCGGGCCGGGAGTTCGTGTATGGCCGCGCGCAAACCGCCACCCCTGCCCAGTCCCACCGGCGCCTTCGGATGCGCCCCGGCGTCCACATCGGCGTGGAACAGGTCTTCAAAATGCGCGGCGAATGCCGCCGCCAAGCGATCGCTGTCCACGGCGGGCCAATCTTCGCTTACGGCCGCGTCGCGCCCCCAGGCTTCGACGAAGATGCCGCACTCCAAACGGCGCGCGGCGGCCGCGTCGGGCAGCATCCATTCACACAGAATGTGGATGCGCCGCCGCTGCCGCTGATAGGCGGCCTGCAGCATCTGTTCGTGTATACAGCCGGTCAACCATTCGATCTGCATTTGGGTTTGTGTCGCCATGAAGTCCTCTTTTGCCTTGCACACCGACTGGACTAGTCGTGCTTTTTTTATTTTGCCCAGTTCGCATGTAGCTTGCGCTTTGCCTTAAGCCCTGCAAGTCGAACGCCAACCGAACAAGGGATGGGCCGTAGGGTTGCTATTGCATTCGCTCGCGTTTGCATGTGAGCAATTCGGTTTCGAAAAAATGCTGGACTGAAAGGACTTAGTGCGGTCGTGGTGGCCATCTGGCGTGTGCAGGTCTGCATCTTGCCGCTGCGGTTGCAAGATTGTCTTGGTAAAAACTTCGTGTCGAGACGGAGGCGCATAGGTTCCGCTCTGTTCCGCATTGGGCCTCAAGAACCCGGTTGTGGCCCCTAAGCTAAACATAACAGAGGATTTCAAAATGGCCCGGGGCTCCCAAAGGCGGAATTGCGGCGCCGCCGGGCACCCCAGCAACAGCATCAGAACCAGCACAGTGTTGCCGCTGGTGAGCAGCTACGGCAAGCTGGAGATAACATGCTCACCACGCCCCTGGAACAACACCATAGCCGCCAAGGTCTCGCCTTGGCACCCTATCGCGGCAGCCTCACACTCGCGGGTGGCCCTGAGGCACTGGTCTTCGAGCCTTGGCCGCAAGAGCAACTGCTGCTGTACGACGCCAGTTGGCGCGCCGTGTCGGCAGTCACCGGGCCTGACGCGCGAAAGTGGCTGAACGGCATGATCAGCGCCAATGTGCGTGATCTGCCGCCTGGCCAATTTACCCCCAGCTTCCAACTCGACCCCAAGGGCCACGTGCTGGCCACTCTGGAAATCGCCTGCACGGGCCCGGACGCCTTTCTGTTGCTGAGCGATGAGGAGCAGCGCGCGGGATTGGAGCAACGGCTGCGCGGTTTTATCTTCATTTCCAAGCTGCAGATGGAGGACCGCAGCCAGGCATGGTCCTCGCTACGGCTGCGCGGGCCGAGGGCGGCGGAGGTGGCCGCGCAGGCGGGTTGGTGCGCGACAGCGCTGACGGCGGGCGCAGTGCGGTCGCTGCCGGAGGCCGGCTGGACGCTGGCAAGCGCCGCGGGTGGGATTCCGCAACTGGAGTGCGTCGCGCCGGTTGCCGATGTCGTGGCCCTGTGGCATCGGCTGGAGGGTCAGGCGACCGTCGCCGGCAGCGGGGCGCAAGAGCAGGATCGGATCGTAAGCCGTCAGCCGCTTTATGGCGTGGACATCACCGCGGCCGAGCTGCCGCAGGAAACCGGCCAGCTCGACCGGCTCAGCTTCACCAAGGGCTGCTACATCGGCCAGGAGATCGTCGAGCGCATTCGCGCGCGCGGAGCCGTGCACCGGCATTGGGGCGCCTTTCGTCTCGACGCGCCGGTGGCGGCCGGCGATGCGATCGAGCATGATGGCCGGGACGTGGGCGCGCTCACCAGCGTGGCCGCGGAGCGGGGACAATGGCTGGGGCTGGGCTACGCCCGCGAGGTGGAAACGGGCCAGGAGGTGCGCGTCGCCGGGGTGCGCGGCGAGCGTATCGCCTGATTCAGACCTTGGCGCCCGGTTCGGCGACGGCCCGCTCGTGCCCGGCGCCGCCGTGGACGGTAGCGGAGGCGAGCGGCGCGGCCGTCCGCCCGGAGGCGGGCAGGGCCTGCGCCAACACTTCCTCCATGGTGCGCACGTACTGCAAGTCGAGACCCTCGATCTGGTCGGGCTTCAAGTCCTCCTCGACGTTCTGGCGATTTTCCGCCGGCAGCAGAATCTGCTCGATGCCGGCGCGCTTGGCCGCCAGCACCTTTTCCTTGACGCCGCCGATGGGCAGCACGTCGCCGGAGAGCGTGATTTCGCCCGTCATGGCCAGGCGCGGCCGCACGGGCTGATTCAGCAGCAGCGAGGCGAGCGCGGTGGCCATGGTGATCCCGGCCGAGGGTCCGTCCTTGGGGATGGCGCCGGCGGGCACGTGCATGTGCAGGTCGTGCTCCTTGAAGAAATCGGCCGGAACCTGCAGCTCTTGGGCGTGCGAGCGCACCCAAGTGAGCGCGGTCTGCATGGATTCCTGCATGACCTGGCCCAGGTGGCCGGTCATGGTGAACCCCTTGCCCCCGGCCATCTGGTTGGCTTCGATAAACAGCACATCGCCGCCGGTGGGCGTCCACGCCAGCCCCACCGCGACGCCGGGACGGCGCGTGCGCTCGACCACCTCGACCTCGTCGCGCACTTTGGGGCCGCCCAGGAATTCGCGCACAATCTCCGGCGTGATGGGCAGCTTCGCATTTTCCTCCGGCGCCAGCTTGCCTTCGGCGATGCGGCGCGCGTACTTGCGGATCAGACTGCCGATCTGCCGCTCCAGACTGCGCACGCCCGCTTCCCGCGTATATTGGCGGACGACGCGGCGCACCGCCTCCTGCTGAAAGTCGAGCCGCTCCGCGGCCACGCCGTTCTCCTGCGCCTGTTTGGGAATCAAATAGCGGAAGGCAATGTGCAGCTTTTCCTCCTCGCTATAGCCGCTCAGCTCGATCACCTCCATGCGGTCGCGCAGCGGCTCGGGGATGGTGTCGAGCATGTTGGCGGTGGTGATGAAGAGCACGCGCGAGAGATCGAAGGGCACATCGAGGTAGTTGTCGCGGAAGGCAAAATTCTGCTCCGGATCGAGAACCTCGAGTAGCGCCGAGGTGGGATCGCCGCGGAAATCGCGCCCGATCTTATCCACCTCATCGAGCATGAAGACCGGATCGTTGGTCTCGGCCCGGCGCAGGCCCTGAATGATCTGCCCGGGCAGCGCGCCGATGTAGGTGCGCCGGTGACCGCGAATTTCAGCTTCGTCATGCACGCCGCCCAACGAGAGGCGGAAAAACTTCCGGCCCAGCGCGCGCGCGATCGAGCGCCCGAGCGAGGTCTTGCCCACCCCAGGCGGTCCGACAAAGCACAGGATCGGCCCTTTCATGGTCGGGTTCAGCCGCCGCACGGCCAGATAATCCAGGATGCGATCCTTGACCTTCTCCAGATCGTAGTGATCTTCGTTCAGGATGGTGGCCGCTTTCGCCAGATCAATCTCTTGCGCCGAACCCCGTGCCCAGGGCAGCACGGCCAGCCATTCCACATAATTCCGTGTCACCGAATAATCGGCGGCGGCGGGAGACATCTTCCCCAGCCGCTGCAGTTCCTTGAGCGCCTCGGTCTTGACTTCCTCGGGCATGCCCGCGGCCTCGATTTTTTTGCGCAAGTCCTCGGTGTCGCGCTGCGATTCGTCGCCTTCGCCCAGCTCCTTCTGGATGGCCTTCAGTTGCTCGCGCAAATAGTACTCGCGCTGCGACTGCTGCACCTGGTCCTGCACCTCGGACTGGATCTTGGTGCGCAACTGCTGCACCTCGAGCTCGCGCACAACATGACGGTTCACCTGCTCCAGGCGCAGGCGCACGTCGGCGGTCTCCAGCACCGCCTGACGGTCGGCGGTGGCCAGCGAGGGCAGGTTGGCGGCCACGAAATCCGTCAGCCGCGCCGGGTCCTCGATGTTCGCCACTAGGCTTTGCAGCTCGTCCGACAGGGTGGGCGACAAACCCACGATCTGCTGGAACAGGGTAACGATATTGCGCTGCAGCGCCTCGGTTTCTGATCCCGGCGCCGCCGCCTGATCCTCCACCTTTTCCACTTGCGCCCGCAAAAACGGATCTGACTGGTTCCAGTGCAGCACTCGCGCCCGCTCCAGCCCCTCGGTGAAGATGAACAGGCTCTGATTCGGCAGACGCACGATCTTATGCACGATGGCAATACTACCCACCACGTGCATGTCGCTCGGCTGCGGGTTATCTACGCGCGCATCTTTCTGCGTCAGCACCAGGATCAGCTTGTCTTCCCCGAGCGCGTTGATCAGGTTCACAGAGGACTGCCGGCCAATGGTCAAAGGTAGAACCGCGTGTGGAAACAGCACGGTGTCGCGCACCGGCAAGACGGGCATGGTCGCGGGAAAATCGGGCAGCCTAACTGATGTGGCCATAAGGTTGACTAAATTCTAGGCATAAAATCTCACAACGTCAAGCGCAAGTATAAATGCCCTCGCAGTAGGTTAGGACGCAAAATGGGACGCCCAAGCCACGTCTGCGATCCTCAAAAATCGAGTGCGGTTGCCCTTTTGGTACTGATGGAAATCTCTCCTAGGGCTGCGTCACCCGGCCGACCAAGGCCACGCGCGCCAGCACCAACGGCTTCAGCAGCGTGAACGGAGCCGCTTCGGCGCGCGTAGCAGCAAGTTGAAAATCCAGGCGGGCCACCTCACTGTATACGGCGAGTACGGGCGCGCCTGCCTGGTTCAGATCTTCGGCGATGGGGATGATTCCATCAGGGCTCCCGTTCAGGTAAAGCAGATCGGTGAGGGTGGCTTCGCGGTCGGCTTCATCGAGAGCGCTGTGAAGCAGGCCGACGGCCGCACCGGCATCACCCAACTGCTGGAAGACGGCGGCGAGGCGTGCTCCAGCTTGTGCCGACGTGGCCCAGAGCGCGGGCGTGAGCATCCTGGATGCCTCGTCGGCGGCGGCTAGGGCGCGAGCGGGTCGGCGCCCTTGCAGTTGCTCAGCATCCGCTACCAGCTTGAGGAACCGATTGGGGTCGGGGGGCGCCAGCCCCGTCTCGGTCGCCGGGCCAGCCAAGGCCGAAAGTTGCAAAATCGGGTTGTTCCAGCTCGTCTGCGAACCAACGGCGGCAGCACTGAGCCATGCTTCCATTCCCGCTCGCGATCGTGCGCCTTGCTCCGGGTCCACGGCGGACAGGATTGTCAGTAGCGCGGTGGCGGCTTCGCGCACCCCGGAGGAAATCGCTGCTCCGGGGGATGGGGGCAGGCGCGCAATCAGGTTCAGGATGAGCGGCTCCAAATCCGAATCGAGCGCAGGGGCGGCGCGGTGGCCTGCACGAAGGAACACAGCCGCGGAGGCAATACGGCTGGGGTCGGTCTCCCTCGCCGCCCACTGGTAGCCGTCGCGGACCAGCAGCAGGCGGCTGAATTCCTGCGGCTGCTTGAGCCGCAAGAGTGCGGTCGCGCCGCGGTAGGGGAAGGCATGCGCCGAGCGCTCACATTCGGCTACCAGTTCGGCGGCGGTGGGCAAGGCTTGCTGCGGCAGCGAGTGCTGGGCTTGGGCGTGAGCCTGAATGCGGGCAAGGATCAGACGCGAGTACAAGGGAGCTTTGGGTATGTCGGCGAGACGCACGAGCTGAAAGGCTTCGTCCAACTGATGCTGCTGCGTCAGGGCAGAGATCACTTCTTCTTCCACGCCGGTTTTCACCGCCCAGATCGAGGAGGCCATCGCCGGATCGCCGTCCTCGGCGGTGAGTGCCAAGGCCATCCGGAACGCTGAGGCCAAATCCTCCCTGGCGGCGGTATTGCGCCCCGAGGGTTGCATTTCGTCAATGGCAACGGCGCACAATGCGCCCGGCGCCAGCAACGAAGGGAGCGCCCCCACGGCCTGCCGCGCCTGGAGATACAGCATCCGCACCCATCCGGTGTTGCCGGAAGCCGCCGACGGCCCCCGCTGCTGTCCCGCCACGCTCAAGGTCAGCGCTACAAGGAACGCGGCGGCAACGCCGGTGCGATGCATGCAAGGGCTCCTACGGCGCCTGGCGGTGAATGGTGATCTTAACGATGTGAACCGGGGTGAGCGGCCGGTTCGCGCTGTTGCGGGGAACGGCACTGATCGCGTCGGCTACGTTCTGACCACTGATGACCTGCCCAAAGATGGTGTAATGGCCGTTGAGAGACGGATAGGGCGCCACGGTAATGAAGAACTGGGTGCCGTTGGTGTCGGGACCGCGGTTGGCCATGGCTAGCCGTCCGGGGCGATCGAAGGTCAGATGGGGAGAGATCTCATCCCGGAAGGTGTAGCCGCCATCGCCGGTACCATCGCCCATGGCATCCCCACCCTGAATCATGAAGTCGGGAATAACGCGATGAAACGTGAGCCCGTTGTAGAACGGCGTATGGAGCTCGATTTTGTCCGTGCGCGGGTTACGCCAGGCTTGCGTGCCTTGGGCGAGACCGACGAAGTTTCCTACTGTCAGAGGCGCTACTTTGGGGAACAGTTGCACCGTAATCGTTCCCAGGTCGGTCTGGATTTCGGCCGTATAGTTGCCCGGCGGCGCGGGCTTCGGCCCTAATTGTGGGCCGCTATGACATCCCGCCAGGCTGAGGGCCAGCAACGCCGCGGCAGCGACCAAAACAGGAGCTCGCATGCGGCCATTTTAGCGCCTTTATCCCGGAAACGACGGCGCGCGCGCCTCCGTCCAAGATTATGTCGCCGTCGGTCGCAGACGCCTCGCTGTATGACGCATCTATAATTCCTGTGCCAACCGTGTCCAGCCACGCTATGATGTAACCGCTTCCTCGTCGAGGCCTACCGGCGATGCATACTGAGCGCGAACGTTACGGTCAGCTCGACTGCCTAGTTGCTTCTCCCGACGGCGTCGAGCGTTTCCCGCCGCTGCTGCTCATCCATGGTTTGGGAGGGGGCATTTGGGGCTGGGAGCCGTTCCAAAGCTACTTCGCCGAACGCGGCTATCGCAGCTATGCACTCGAGTTGCCCGGACACGGGCAAGACACGGATCCGCACACGGTCGAACGGATGGGCACCTACAGTGTGGAAACCTACGCGCTGTGGGTCTCGGCCGCCATGGCTGAGATCGGACGCAAATGTGTCGTCATCGGCCACAGCATGGGCGGACTGGTCGCGCAAAAGTTGGCCGAATCCCACAAGCAGTTGGGCTATGTATTCCTGGCGAGCGCGCCTCCCTGGCACATGTTCCGGCGCGCCTACAGCTCGATGTGGCGTCACCTGCTGCGCCATCCCTGGAAAGAGTTCGTCTGGCCATTGTGCGGCGGCACGCTGATCCTCGACTCCTCGCTGCAGGACACGTTGGTGAACAACCGGCTATCACCGGCGGTGCGCGCCGATATCGCCCACCGCGACGTGCCCGATTCCGGGCGCGCCTCGATGCAAATGGCCGTGGGCCTGGTCAGCGTGGACGTGCAACGCGTGAGCTCCCCCTGCCTGGTGATCGGCGGGAGCGATGACCGGCTGATTCCGTTGAGCGAGCAGCAGGCCTTGGCCGCTTTTTATCACAGCCCGCTACAGGTCTACGACTGCGGCCATATGCTGATGTACGAAAACGGATATGAATCCGTCGCCGGCGGCATTCTGAGCTGGGTGAACGCGCTCGAACCGCAGCCGGCCGCTGCGGCTTCCGACCTCTAGCAACGGCGCGAACCGTCCGGCTACGCCCGCGCGCGCTGCTGTGCCAACTGTATGTATTCCACGTTCGACTGATCCGGGAGCAGCACCCAAAGCGTGTAGATACCCAGCGCCGTACCGAACGGCAGGTGGACCAGGCGGATGATCCCCATGATGATCGCCAGCATCCGCGCCCAACTCTGCGCCGTCAGCAAACCTATCCCGGTGATGATGGTGAGAACGGAAAGCACCAGGTATACGGTGCCGATGGTTCCGAGCAGTGGACCGAGGAAATGTGGTGCGCCGCCCATCCAGGGACCCCAGTCCCAAGCGTGCAGACTGGAGAAGCCGATCATCACCAGCGAGCCGGGCAGGCCCACGATGCCCAGGACGAGCCAAAGGACTCCCAGCACGTTGCGGTGCTTGATCACGCGGCCCGTCGCGGGCGCGACGGCGGATGCTGGTGCGGCAGTGCTCACCGTCCCCACGGCCCTGCCGCAGTGCGTGCAAAAGGCAACGTTGGGCGCCAGTCGTACCCCACATTGATTGCAGAACATAGCTCGTTGGCTCCTATCGGCAGCATCTTACGACAAATTCGTGCCTGCTTCCACGGTACGCATTTGCGCCCGCACCGGTTCACTGACCAGCCCCGTGGCCGGGCGCCAGCGGTCCTTCCACTGCAGGATGGGACGCTCGAACCAGCGCCAGGACGCTCCCGCCAACAGCAGCGCCAGCGCCAGGCTGAGGCTATCACGCCCGAAGACCCCAGCCGGGGTTGCGCTCGGATGCCATCCCCAGACTGCCACGGCGCCCGCGCCGACCAGCGTCAGCACGGGGTAGTGGATCAAGTATGTCGTGTAGCTGATGGTACCCAATGAACGCGCCGGCCGCACCCGCAATAGACGGCAGATTGCGGCACCGCTGCCCGCGCGCAGCACGGTCCAGCCGATGAGGCCCGCGAAGGATATAGCCAGCAACGTGTACCCGAACGTGGCCATCCAGAGATTGCCGCGGCTGCCTCCGGTGGAAAGCACCATCAGGCAAAAAAGTCCCCCCCCGGCGGCGGCCACCTGCCCCAGCCGCGTGGCCAGCGGTGTCCGGAATCGGTTTGCCCGCGGCAGCAGCAGCGCCAGCGCGGCGCCCCACGCCAAGCTGTCGCAGCGGGCGGGCAGGAATTCATACTCGGGGAACGCCCGCGTGTGAATAAGGAACCGCAGCAGGGGCGATGCCACGATGACCACCGCCAACAGAATCCACAACCTTCGTGGCGCGATCCAACGTACCACCGGCGCCCAAACCAGATAAAAAAGTTCTTCGACCGACAGCGACCACAGCACCGCCAGGCCGGCATAGACAAACCCGGGAGCGGCAAACAGCCAGGAATGGAAAAATTGCACCACGCTCGATAGATACAGCGCGTGCATGGTCCAATAGCCCCAAGGTTGCGGTCCACCCAGCAGGATGGCGGCGAGTGTGTATCCGGCCAGCAGGACGTAGTAGACGGGCAGAATGCGCAGCGCGCGCCGCGCGTAAAACGTGGAAAAATACTGGGGCTTCTCGCGGCTGGCGACGAGGATCGAGGTGATGAGAAAGCCCGAGAGCACAAAGAACAGGTCCACTCCGGCCCACCCCAGTCCGGTTACGCGGTTGGCCCACGCACTGCCCAGCGTGTAATGGAACGAGATGACGGCCAGCACGGCAATGGCGCGCAATCCGTCGAGCTCGACGATGCGATGGTGTGCGGGAGACAGGTTGGTCCAAGGTATCATTGGAATCACATGCCGGTGGTGTCCACCGCGGCCAGAACCGCGGAAGCGAGCGTTTGCCGTTCGGGTTGGATGCAGTCTCTACGTCCTGGCCGGGAGCAGCCTTGACCGCACGCGAGCGTCTGCTGGCCGCCTGTCGCGCAGAACCCGTGGATCGCCCGCCGGTGTGGCTGATGCGGCAAGCAGGACGCTACATGCCCGAGTACCGCGCCGTGCGCGCGCGCCACTCGCTGCTGGAGATCTGCCGCACGCCGGCGTTAGCGGCCGAGGTCACCCTCACCGCCGCGCGCAAACTCGAGGTGGATGCGGCCATCATTTTTGCCGATCTGCTATTGCCGGCCGCTCCGCTCGGAATCGAGCTCAGCTTTGCCGCCGGCGAGGGGCCGCGGCTGTCGCCGCCGGTGCGTACCGCCGCCGATGTCGCGCGGTTACCGGAAACCTGGGACGGCGCTCTCGGTTTCGTTAGCGCCGCCATTCGCTTGTGCCTGGCCCAAGCCGGAGCGGAGCTGCCGGTCGTGGGCTTTGCCGGCGCGCCATTCACGCTCGCTTGTTACTTGATCGAAGGCGGTGCCTCAGCGCAGTTTTTGCACACCAAGCATCTCATGCACACCGAACCGGCGGCATGGGACGAGCTGATGCGCAAGCTGGTGGCCGGGCTGGGAGAATTTCTGCGGGAGCAAGCCGCGGCAGGCGCCGCCGCTCTGCAGTTGTTCGATAGTTGGGCAGGGACATTGGCGCCCGATGAGTATCGCCGCTGCGTGCTCCCCCACACCCGGCGCCTGGTGCAGGCTGCGCAGGCGAGCGGGGTGCCGGTGATTTACTTTTCGACCGGCACATGCGGTTATCTCGAATTGCTAGTGGAAACCGGCGCCGACGTCCTCAGCCTCGACTGGCGCATTGGCTTGGAGGAAGCGTGGCGGCGCCTGGCGTGTGCCGGCGGCCGCATCCCCGCGCTGCAAGGCAATCTGGATCCGGCGCTGCTGTTGGCACCGTTGCCGCAGTTGCGGGCGCGCGCCGAAGCCATGCTCGATGAGGCACGCGGACAGGCCGGTTACATTTGCAATCTCGGCCACGGGATTTTGCCGCAAACGCCGGTGGAAAACGTGCAGGCGCTGGTGCAATGGGTGCGTTCGCGACGCTGCTAAACTAAAGGCTTTCGTCCATGCCGGAAGCTATCCAGGTGCGCGGTGCCCGTGTTCATAATCTCAAAAACATAGACGTTGATCTGCCGCTGAACGCCTGGACGGTAGTGACCGGGGTCTCCGGTTCGGGCAAAAGCAGCTTGGCCTTCGATACCCTCTACGCCGAGGGCCAGCGCCGCTATGTGGAGTCGCTGTCGGCCTACGCGCGCCAGTTTCTGGAACGCATGGAGAAGCCCGACGTGGACGCCATTGACGGGATTGCTCCGGCGGTTGCCATCCGGCAAAAGACCACCACGCGCAACCCGCGCTCCACGGTGGCTACGGCGACGGAAATCTATGACTACCTGCGTCTGCTGTATGCGCGCGCCGGGACCCCGTTGTGTCCCGACTGCGGACGCCCGCTCGAGCGCGAGGATATTGATAGCGTAGTGGCGCGCCTGTTCCAACAGGCGGCCGGCCGACGTAGCCTGATTCTATTTCCGGTGCAGGCAGCAGGCTCCGGGCCGCTGCGCGCGCGCCTCGGCGAGCTGCGCGGGCGCGGGTTCAACCGGCTATGGCAAGCGGGCGTGACGGTGGAATTTTCCACGCCCGAATCGTTGCTGGACTTGCGCCTGGACGAGGCACTGTTTGTTCTCGTGGACCGGCTGCCGATTGAGGCCGAGGAGCGCGCGCGCCTGGTAGAAGCGCTCGAAACCGCGTGCCGCGAAGCGGGCGAAGCGGTGCTGGAGTTTGCCGGGGAACCGGCGCTGCCTGCGCTGCGGGTCGTGGGCAGACTGCAGTGCACGCACTGCGGCCGGAGGGTGGAACTGCCCGAGCCGCGGCTGTTTTCCTTCAACAATCCCTACGGGGCGTGTCCTCGTTGTCAGGGCTTCGGACGCACCAGTGAAATTTCCCGCGCGCGCGTGATTCCGGATGAGCAGCGCAGTCTGGTCCAGGGCGCCATTGCGATCTGGAACACGCCGCGCGGCGCGCGCTGGCGCAACCTGCTGAAGCGTCTGGCGCCAGCCGCGGGTGTCCCGCTGGATGTTCCGTGGCGGGCGCTCACGCCGGACCAGCAGCGCTGGGTCTGGGAGGGCGGAGGAAAATTCCCGGGCGTGCAGGGCTTTTTCGCCCATCTCGAGCGCAAGAAGTACCGCGTGCATGTGCGCGTGCTGCTCAGCCGTTATCGCGAGTACGTCGTCTGCCCCGACTGCGGCGGCGCCCGCCTGCGCCCGGAAGCCCTCGCCTTCGTGCTGCGCTCTGAGGCCGCGCCCGGCGCCAGCCTCAACATTGCCGCCGCCACGGCCATGACGGTCGAGCGCGCCCACGCCTTTATTGCCGCGCTCACGCTGACGCCCGCCCAGGCCACGGTGGCGCACACGATGGTGCAGGAAATTCTGCGCCGGCTGGAATTCCTGCGCAAAGTCGGCCTCGACTACGTGACCCTGGACCGGATGGCGGCCACGCTCTCGGGGGGCGAATCCCAGCGCATCCAACTGGCGGCCTGCCTGGGAGGGCAGTTGGTGGGAGCGCTGTACGTGCTCGACGAGCCCTCCATTGGCTTGCATCCGCGGGACACGGCGCGGCTCATCGCCATCCTGCGCGAGCTGCGCGACCTGGGCAACACCATCCTGGTGGTCGAGCACGACCCGGAGGTGATGCGAGCGGCCGATCGCCTGCTCGATCTGGGTCCGGGTGCGGGCGAACACGGCGGCGAAGTGGTGGCGGCCGGGAGCTGGCAGGAAGTGGCCGCCACGCCGGGTTCGCTCACGGGCCAGTATTTGCGCGGCGACCGGGCCATCGCGGTGCCCCTCCACCGCCAGTTACCGGGGCGCCGGTTGCTCACCCTCCATGATGCGCATGCCAACAACCTCGCGCATCTGGATGTGGAAATTCCGCTGGGCATGCTGGTTGCGCTCACCGGCGTCTCCGGCAGCGGCAAGAGCACGCTCATGCACGAAGTGCTCTATCGCAATCTTCATCGCGCCCTGCACGGTAGAGAAGGTGAGGACGTCGAGGACAGCGGTGACGGCTCCGACGGCCAGAAATGGACCGGTTGTGCGGGTATCTCCGGCCTGCATCAACTGAACGACGTCGTGCTCGTGGATCAGTCGCCCATCGGACGTTCTCCGCGCTCGAATCCGGTGACCTATATGAAGGCCTTTGACGCCATCCGCGAGCTGTTTGCCCGCCAGCCGGTGGCCTGCCGCCGCGGCCTGCGCAGTGGTCATTTCTCCTTCAACATTCCCGGAGGCCGGTGCGAGACCTGCCAGGGCGAGGGCGTGGTGAGCGTGGATATGCAGTTTTTGGCCGACGTGGAGCTGATGTGCGACGAATGCGGCGGGACGCGCTTCCAAGCACGCATTCTGGATGTGGAGGTCGCCGGCCTCAACATCCATCAGGTGCTGCAACTGAGCGTGCAGGCTGCCCTGGAGTTTTTCGCCGGCCAGACGAAGATCCTCCGCCCGCTGCGCCTGCTGGAGGAGATCGGCTTGGGGTATTTGCGCCTGGGACAATCGGCCACCACCCTGTCGGGCGGAGAAGCACAACGGCTGAAGCTGGCCGCGCATCTGGCCCAGCCTCGCACCGCCGAGGGCACGCTGTACTTGTTCGACGAGCCCACCACGGGGCTGCACTTTGACGACATCACCAAGCTGCTGGAGGCTTTGCGGCGCCTGATCGCCGCCGGCGGTTCGGTGCTGGTGATCGAGCACAATCTGGACGTCATAAAATCCGCCGATTGGGTGCTCGATCTTGGCCCGGAAGCGGGTGAGGGGGGCGGGCGCCTGGTGGCCGAAGGTCCTCCGGAAATCATCGCGGGCATGCCCGGCTCGCGCACGGCGCCGTTTTTGGCGCCGTTGTTAGTGGCCCCGGCCCTGTAGCCGCCCGCACATCTTGTCACGCCGGGCGTCTGGCCGCATCCTGTATTCATAGATGGCTTCGTTCTTGCAGCGGGGACTTCAACGCCGTGCCGCAGTGGCTTTCCTTGTTGCCGGCATTTGGATTCCCGCGTTGCGGGCGCAGCAGGCGCAGGTCCACCTCAAGCCTAATTTGCTACAGCGCTATGCGAAGTTGGACGCCCAGGCGCAGCGCCAGACCGGCCACAAGCGGGCCGAAACGCTGGCGCAGCTCGCTGATCTGGATTTCACTTTCGCCAACGCCAGCTACCGCCAACATGACCTGGCCTCCGGGCGTCGTTACCTGCAGCAGACGGCGGAGCAGGCCGATGAGGCATGCGCGCTGCTGCATGCGGCAGCCCTGCGCGGCGACAAGAGCGGCATCAAAAACGTGGAAAAAGAAATTCAAAAGATCACGTTCGGGTTGCGGGGGTTGGACCAGGCGGTGGACTTTAGCGAGCAAGCGGAGGTCGGTGCTGCCGTGGATCATTTCACGAACTTGAATTACGAGTTGTTGCAATGGCTGTTCGCACCCAAGCCGTCCAAGTAATGATCCGCGGCCTCGTGCTCGCCGCGCTGCTCGTCGGCTTCCTGGCCGCCGCGCAAATCCCCGGACGCGATCCGCTGACGCCGCAAGAGGCCGATCAGGTCCGCAACACCGCCGGAGAACTGAACCGCCGCATACCGCTGCTGCTGCGCTTCGCCCAGGAGCGCGTAACGCGCTTTGCCCGCGTGCGCCGCCAGCCGCGTTCGGCTCCGGGACGCAGCGCCCGGATGTACGCCCTGCTCCGCCAATATCAAGAGATTTTGCCCGAGCTGAACGATGCGATGGATGAACTGGCCGCGAATCCCCGTCCCCCGGGCGGACCCAAGTACAACGTGCGCAAGATCCTGGATCCGGTTATCGCCACCGAGCAGCATCTGGCGACCGTGTTGCAGAATATTCAGCAGTCGTCCTCGGCCGCCGATTTGGCCACCTATCGCTTCGAGTTGCAGAATTGCCTTGATGCCACCCGCGACAGCTTGCAAAATGCGGAGCAGGATCGAGGCGGCGCCAGGCCCTAGGCCGGCGCCGCCGGAAGCCGCATGCGAGACCTGGAACCCACCTTTCTAGCCGTTTTCCGCGAGCTCAAGCCGCGCACTCCGTTTCCGGCCATGGAGATCGGCTTTTATCCGTTTGCGCAGGTGAACAATACCGTCCGCGTGCGCGACGGCAAGCTGCTGGTGCGGCTCAGTGACCTGCTGCAAGCGGCGCCGGAACAGGTACTGGAGGCCCTGGCGCACATCCTGCTGCGCAAGCTCTACCGCTGGCCGGTGCCGGAGGTCTATAACGCCCGCTACCGGACGTTTCTGGGGCGCCGCGAGATGGTGGCCAAGGCGCATCTGATTCGCCAGATCCGCGGGCGCAAGCAGTTGCGCTCGCCGCACGGCCAACATTACGACCTCGAGGCCCTGTTCGACGACCTCAACACGCGCTTTTTCCAAGGCTGGATGGCGCGTCCCAACCTGGCCTGGGCCGAATCCAGGGCGCGCCACAACCTGGGGCATTATGACCCCTCCCACAACGTCATCCTGATCAGCCGCATCTTCGATTCCCCGCATGTGCCGTGCTTTGCCCTCGAGTACGTGCTCTACCACGAAATGCTGCATTTGCGCTTCCCGGTCCGGATGCGCGGGAGCCGCCGCTGTGTGCATTCGGCCGAGTTTCGGGCGGAAGAGCGGCGGTTTCCAGGCTGGGCCGAGGCCGAGGCGGCGC
>JBOGKL010000438.1:0-5963 GCA_050745525.1 Terriglobales bacterium
TGGCCACCGTGCGCGCCAAATGCCGCAGCCTGGCCTCGGAACTGAACGCGCAGAAGCCGCCGCGCAAGCTGGATCTGGTGGCGGTGGATTACCTGCAACTGATGGGCACGAAGGGGCGCTCGGAGAACCGCAACCTGGAGGTCTCGGCTCTCTCGCGCGGCTTTAAGCTGCTGGCCAAGGAGCTGAACTGTCCGGTGATGGTGCTGTCGCAGTTAAGCCGCGCGCCCGAGCAGCGCACCGGCAGCCACGAACCCATCCTGAGCGACTTGCGCGAATCCGGGGCGATTGAACAGGACGCCGACCTGGTGATGTTCATCTACCGCGATGAGGTCTATCACCGCGATTCGGAAGACCAGGGGAAGGCGAAAATCATCATCGCCAAGCAGCGCAACGGGCCCATTGGCGACATCAAGCTGGCCTTCTTGCGTGATTACACGCGCTTTGAAAATCTCGCCGAAGGGTTCGAGCCGCAGTGAGCCTTGACGGCGAGAGCGCGCCGGCGATCGCGCAGCGGCATGCCTTCAGCGCCGCCTTTCTGGGCTGGATGCTGGACGCCTTCGACTTCTTCGTGGTGGTGTTCCTGGTGGGGACGCTGGCGCGGCAGTTTGGCGTCAGCAAGGCCGACATCATCTGGTCCATCACGCTGACGCTGGCCATGCGCCCGGTGGGGGCGCTGCTGTTCGGGTTGCTGTCGGACCGCTACGGGCGGCGCATGCCGCTGATGGCGAACGTGATTTACTTCGCCGTCATCGAGGTCGCCTGCGGGTTCGCGCCCAACTTCGGGATCTTTCTCGTGCTGCGGGCGTTGTTCGGCATCGGCATGGGCGGGGAGTGGGGCGTGGGCGCGGCGCTGGCCATGGAGGCGGCACCGCGGCGCAAGCGCGGCATCTGGTCGGGACTGCTGCAGAGCGGCTATCCGGTGGGCTACCTGGCGGCGGCGCTGGCGGCGCGCTTCCTGCTGCCGGCACTGGGATGGCGCGCGATGTTCTGGGCGGGCGGCATCCCGGCGCTGCTGGCCCTCTACGTGCGCGCCAAGGTGCCCGAATCGAAGGCCTGGGAGCGCGTAAAGGCGAGCTCGACCAAGGCCATCCTGCGCACGCTGACGGGCAACGGCAAGCAGGTGGCGTACCTGGTGGCGCTGATGGCGCTGATGAATTTCCTCTCCCATGGGACCCAGGACTTGTACCCGGATTTTCTGGCCAGCATGCACCACCTGACGCCCGCGACCGTGGCCTGGATGGCCGTGCTCTACAACGTGGGCGCGGTGGTGGGGGCGGTCATTTTCGGGATGGCGTCGGAGTCCTGGGGCCGGCGCAGGAGCATGGTGGCGGCCCTGGCGCTGTCGCTGGTGGTGCTTCCCTTCTGGTCTTTCGGCGCCGGCATCTGGCTGCTGGCGGCGGCGGCGTTTTTGATGCAGGCGGGCGTGCAGGGGGCCTGGGGCATCATTCCCGTGCATCTGAACGAGCTGGCGCCCGATGCCGCGCGCGGGCTGCTGCCGGGCTTCAGTTACCAGATCGGAATCCTGATCGCCGCCCCGACCAGCAACATCGAGTACGCCCTACGCGACCACTTCGGCTATTCCAAGGCCATGGGCGGCTTCGAGCTGTGTATCCTGGTGGCCGTGGCGCTGGTGGTGGCGCTGGGACCGGAGCGCAAGGGCCGCGACTTTATGGCCCCGGAGCCGCCTCAAATCACCCGTGGATTCCACGACGCCATGAAGTAGAACGAGGCGGCCACCAGAATCACCACCGCCCATTGGACCACCGTCCAGCGCCGGATCTGGCTTTCCGTGAGCGGGGGATCATCGCCGACGACCATGCCCAGAACGAAGCCGCTGACCAGCCCGCCGATGTGGGCGGCGTTGTCTACGTGAGGAATCACGAAGGCGAGAATGAGGGCGTAGATGGCCCAGCGCACCGCGACGTTGCGCAGTTGCTGGCCCTGCGTGGTGTGGCTGCGGCGCACGCCGTAGGCGATCATCGCGCCGAGAATGCCGAAGATCGCTCCCGAGGCCCCCAGGCTCAGATACCCGAAATAGCTGGAGACCATGTAGCCGAAAGCCCCGGTCAGGATGTAGAAGAACAGGAACTTCGCGCCACCGTAAAACGACTCGACAATCTGGCCGATGTCGTACAACGCCCACATGTTGAAGCCGATGTGCAGAATGCCTTCATGGAGAAAGCAGGCGGTGATCCAGCGCCAGTACTGGTCGTGGAACGGGCTGCGCAGCACGAGGTAGCCGAGCGGCACGCTCTCGCCCAACCGCTGCGTGACCGCCCCGCTGGGGCTGGCCATCAGGTTGGTGAGTAGCGAGGTGCCGCTGAGCGAGTACTCGAGAATGAACATGATGAAGTTGATGAGGATGAGAATGCCCGTCACCGAAACCGTGCCCGGCATGGCGCGCTGGATCAGCTTGCCCGTGGGACCGGTGCCGAACACCTTCAGGCGCTGCCCGCAGTAGGGGCAGGCGGCCTTGCCGCGCGGCACGAAGGCGCGGCAGGAGGGACACATCTTGTTGGCGGCGGTGACGGCCTGCTCGGTCTGGCGCAGACCGGCCCTCCACGCGTGCCAGCGGTTGCGAAGGCGGTTCAGTTTGAATTGCCACTTCGGCGAGAGCGGAGACATGCGGCGACGGGTCTGGGCTACTCCACCCGCTCGATACGGACCTGTTTCATCACCACCGGCGTTTTGGGCCGGTCATGGCTGTCGCGCGGCACCTTGGAAATTTTCTCGACCACAT
Organism: Terriglobales bacterium; assembly: GCA_050745525.1. Lineage (GTDB taxonomy): Bacteria > Acidobacteriota > Terriglobia > Terriglobales > SCQP01 > SCQP01. Next base: position 2,741 of record JBOGKL010000438.1, read on the forward strand.
CGTAGCCTTCCACCACGCGCCCGAACACGCTGTGCTTGCGATCCAGGAAGGGCGTGGGCGCCACGGTGACGAAAAACTGTGAGCCGTTGGTTCCCGGACCAGCATTCGCCATCGAGAGCATGCCGGCTTCGGCGTGGTTCAGCGAGGGATGGAACTCATCGGCGAAGCTGTAGCCGGGCCCGCCCGTGCCCGTGCCCAGAGGACATCCGCCCTGGATCATGAAGTCGGGGATCACGCGGTGAAAGGTCACGCCGTCATAGAAGGGCCGCTTGGCCTTGGCGTGGGTTTTCGTGTCGGTGAATTCCTTGCTGCCGGCGGCGAGTCCGGTGAAGTTGTCCACCGTGTTGGGCGCCTCCTTCTCGAACAGGACGGCGGTAAAGTCGCCCAGCGACGTGGAAAAGTGAGCATAAAGACCGGGTTGCGAAGGTGTGGGCATGGCCGCGAAATCATCCTTTAGAGGGAACGAGTGCTAGTCTAACCATTCGAGCACAGTATGGCGACCACACGCAACGTAGTGATTCTGGGATCGGGATGCGCGGGCCTGACAGCGGCGATTTATTGCGCACGGGCGGGTCTGGCGCCGCTGGTCATTGAGGGCCACGAAGCAGGCGGGCAGTTGAGCTTGACCACGCTGGTGGAGAACTTTCCCGGGTTCCCGGCAGGCATTCAGGGGCCGCAGTTGATCGAGAACATGCGCGCGCAGGCGGCGGCGTTTGGCACCGAGTTCCAGTCGGGAGAGGTGAGCCGGGCGCACCTTGATCCGCAGCCGCTGTCGCTGACCCTCGACGGCGAGGAGGGGGAGATCCGCACTCGGGCGCTGATCATCGCCAGCGGCGCGCGGGCGCGCTGGCTGGGACTCGACAGCGAGCAGGCGCTGATCGGGCACGGGGTATCGAGCTGCGCCACCTGCGACGGCTTTTTCTTTCGCGGCAAGGACATTGTCGTCGTCGGCGGAGGCGACTCGGCCATGGAGGAGGCGCTGTTCCTGACCCGCTTCGGGAGCAGCGTGACCATCGTGCACCGCCGCGACGAATTCCGCGCCTCCCGCATCATGCTGGAGCGGGCGCGCGCGCACGAAAAGATCCGCTGGGTCACCAACGCCCGCATCACCGAGGTGCTGGATCCGGCGCGCAAGGAAGTCAGCGCGGTGCGGCTGGCCTCCACCAATGGCGCCGCGCGGGAGTGGGAACTGCCCACCGCGGCGGTGTTCCTGGGCATCGGCCACGAGCCCAACACGCGGCCGTTTCTGGGCCAGCTCCCCACTGACGCCGACGGCTATCTGATCACCACCAATTACGTCCACACCCCCGTGGCCGGTGTCTACGCCTGCGGCGACGTGCAAGACCGGCGCTACCGGCAGGCCATCACGGCGGCCGGCAGTGGCTGCATGGCGGCCATCGAAACCGAGAAGTTCCTCGGGGAAGAGCATTGATTGATCGCGGGCGCCCAGCGCGGCTTTGCCGCGCGGCCCGCTCTCCAAGGCCGCATGACCGCTCCGCCGGGGGCCCCCACGCCCCGGCTTCGCTGCGAGGGCGGCGCTGCCAGCGGCGATGGTCAGCCTAGCGGCGGCGGGCGTGGGCGAGCAGGAGCAGGCCCCAGCGCCGGCTGAATGCACCCCGGCGTTCGAGGGCATGGTCGAAGGGACGGGCCACTGGACCCAGCAGCGGGAACAGGCGCCAGGTGTGGGGGAGCAGGTGGATGATGCCGCACAGCTCGAGCACATCCCAACCCTCCAGATCGGCGCGCAGCTCGGCCGCGTCGTAGCAGTGATAAAAGACGCCGCTGGCGTGCAGGCCTTCGCGCGGCTGGCCCTGGCGGCGCCAGGCCAGGCTGAAGTTGTAGACCGTCAGGAGGCACTCGCCGCCCGGGCGGAGCTGTGCGGCGAAGGCGGCCAGCAGACGGCGGCGCGCCGCCGGGTCGGGAATGTGCTCGAGCACCTGCGTGCACACCACGGCATCGAAGCCGGGCTCGCGCAGGGGCAGTTGCGTCACATCGGCCTGGCACAACTGCGCCGGGCGGTGCGCGGGCGCCTGCCGGCGCAGATGCTGCAGGCGGTGCAGGGCGAAGTCCACCGATACCACCGAGGCGCCGGCGCGCAGCGCGGCGCAACTGAGCCGTCCGACGCCGCAGCCGGCGTCGAGCACGCGCAGGCCGGGGCGCGGACGCAAGCGCGCCAGCACCGCCTCCAGCTCCACCTGCCACTGGTAACTCATGCGGCGGCTGCCGCGCCACGTCACCGCGCGCTCGCGGTAGGCACGTTCCTGGCGTTGCAACTCGGCGGCGGGGGCGGCGGCTTCCATGCCGCTATGGATGCCGCTGCACCACCCTGGGATAGCATTATCAGCATGGATTACCTGCGCCGGCAGTCAGCACTCAGAGAACGTATGCGGCAGGCGAGAGTGGATGGGTTTCTCGTTTCTCATCTCCCGAACGTGCGTTACCTGAGTGGATTCAGCGGGTCGAATGCTCTCTTGCTGCTGGCGCAGCAGCGCACGTTCCTGTTCACCGACGGGCGCTACCGCGAGCAGGCGCGCCAGGAGGTCCGCGAAGCGCAGGTGATCGTAGTGCCGTCGGCGCTGTGGGGCACAGCCGCCAAGCGCGCGGCGAAGCTGTCGCGAGTGGCCGTGGAGTCCGAGTACGTCAGCTTGGCCCAGCGCCGGCGCTGGCGCGAGGCGTGGAGCGGGCGGAAGCGCACGCTAGTGGAAGCGAGTGGATGGGTCGAGCAGTTGCGCAGCATCAAGGAACCGGAGGAAATTGAGGCCATCCGGCGCGCCGTGAAGATGGCCTCGCGCGCGTTTCGCCCGGCGCTGGCGCGCGTGCGGCCGGGGGTGAGCGAAACCGAAGCGGCCGGATGGCTGGAGTACTGCATGCGGCGCCAGGGCGGCGAGGGGCTGGCGTTTGAGACGATTCTGGCCGGAGGCGCGCACGGCGCCGTCGTGCATGCGCACCCAGGCGCGCAGCCGCTGCCGCAGCGCGGCTTTGTGGTGATGGACTACGGGCTGGTGCTCGACGGCTATCACAGTGACATGACGCGCACCGTGCACCTGGGTGAACCCGGAGCCAAGGCGCGCCGCGTTTACCGGGCCGTGCGCGAGGCACAGGAGGCGGCGCTGGCGGCGGTGCGCCCCGGCGCGCCCTGCGCCGCGATCGACAAAGCGGCGCGCGACGTGATCGACGCGGCCGGCTACGGCGACTATTTCATCCACCGCGTCGGCCACGGCCT
>JBOGKL010000439.1:0-20868 GCA_050745525.1 Terriglobales bacterium
CTTTAAGCAGCGCCCGAGCAGAGGCAATCGGGGATGCGCGGTTAGGACTGGAGGAGATTGCTTCGGGGACCGGGACGGACGGAGGGGGACCTGCTTCGCGCTCCGCGCTGCGCCGGACGCCAGCGCCGCCTTGGCCTTGGATAGCCGCGACTATCTGCTTGGCGCTGGCAGCGGCGGCGGGGTTCCTGCTGCGACCAGCAACACCTAAGAACCAGCCAGTCCGCTTCAGCATCCCGGTGCCGAGCGGCGGCAGCCACGGCTATGGGTTGGCGCTGTCGCCCGACGGCCGCTGGGTCGCGTATGAATCAAACGCAGCCGGCGGGAGCGACACGGATATCTTCGTGGCCGATTTCCCCCATCACGCGGGCCAGTGGCAGATCTCCTACCACGGCGGATACTGGCCGATCTGGAGCGGCGACGGCAGCCAGATCTATTTCATCAGCGGCGGTCATCTGATGACGGTGGCGGTGAAACCGGGCGCGACGCCGCAGCTTTCTCCTCCGCAGGCGCTGTTTCCGGTGAACCCGCCCTCCGATGCCACCGAGTCCAGTCCCGACTACGCCCTGCTTGCGGGCGGGCGGGAGTTTCTGCTCGATCAGGTCACCGGCGCCAAGCCCGTCGCCATCAACGTGGTGACGCACTGGACCGCGGCGCTGCCACATTGACGATGTGACTACATGTGGCTACAATGAAGTTATGACCACGGTGGGCGTGCGCGAGTTGAAGGCAAAGCTGAGCGAATATCTGCGCAAGGTGCAGGCGGGCGAGGCGGTGCAGATCACGGACCGTGGCAAGGCGGTGGCGGAAATCGTGCCCGCGGGGTGGGCGGCGTCGAGCCAGGTTTCGCCGGAGCTGGCGGAGGCGATTCGCAGAGGCGAGGTAACGCCGCCAAGCAAGCCGGGGCCAATCGAGCTCAAGCCGATCGTCAAGATGCCGGAGGGCTTCGTTCAGAAGCTGTTGGATGAAATGCGAGAGGACCGGGTCTAGGTGCGCTTGTACCTGGAGTCGAGCGCGCTTTTGGCGCGTTGGCTCGAGCAGGTGTCGGCGGTCGAGATCGCGGCGCTATTGAAGGGGGCAGAACAGTACATCGCCTCCGGCTTGACGCAAGTGGAATGCGACAGGGCGTTCATCCGCGCCGAAGCACTCGCGTCATTGGCTCCTGCGCGAGCGGAGGCTTTGCGCCAGGCGGCCGCAATTACCTGGGAAAAATCTCATATTTTGCGCTTCGATATCGGGGTCGTCGAGCGAGCACGCAGGCCGTTTCCGGTTGAGCCCATACGCACGCTGGACGCGTTGCATGCGGCGTTTTACGAGCGGGCGCGAAGTTTGTTTCCCGGCGCGGTGATGCTCAGCTTGGACGAGCGGGTGCGGCGCGTAGCGCGGGCGATGGGTGGGGAAGTGCTGCCGGACTAATAGCGCTCGCCGGTTTCGACCGGGTGGCCCAGCAGGCGCTCGACGCGCTTCGGGATCGGCGGATGGGTCGAGAAGAGGCCGGCGAGGAAGGCGCGGGTGCGGGGCTGAATGATGAACAGGTGAGCGGTGGAGGGGGAGGCAAGCATGGGGCGGCGCTGGGAGGAGGCTTCGAGTTTCTCGAGAGCCGAGGCCAGCGCCTGAGGGTTGCCCGTCCACTTGGCGCCGGCGGCGTCGGCGGCGTACTCGCGCGAGCGGGAAATGGCCAACTGAATCAGCATGGCCGCCACCGGGGCGATGATCATGAGGGCAATGGCGCCCAAGGCGCCGCCCTCGCGGTCATCGCCGCCGCCGAAGCCGCCAAACATGGCGGCCCAGCCCGCGAAGCGGGCGATAAGGATGATGGCGCCGGCGAGGGTGGCGGCGACCGAGCTGATCAGGATGTCGCGGTTGCGGACGTGGCCGAGCTCGTGGCCGAGAACGCCCTCGAGTTCCTCGTCGGTGAGGAGGTTCAAGATGCCGCGCGTGACCGCGACGGAGGCGTGTTGGGGATTGCGTCCGGTGGCGAAGGCGTTGGGCGAGTCGTTGGGGATGACGTAGACCTTGGGCATGGGCAGGTTTTCACGCCCGGTGAGGCCCTCGAGGATGCGGTAGACGTTGGGCAGTTCCTGGCGCTCGACCGGCTGCGCGTTGTAGGTCTTGAGCGCGATCTTGTCGCTGTAGAAGTAGGAGGCGAAGTTCAGCCCGGCGGCGAAGATGAGGGCGATGATGAGGCCCGCGGGGCCGCCCAGCCAATCGCCGATCAGCAGCAGCACGACGGTGAGCACCGTCATCAGCAGCGTGGTTTTGAAGACCTGCATATCACTCCTTGGTCGTGCTTTGGGACGCCGCAAGGGGCGCCGTGCGCGGGGCGGGCACGAACTGCAATTCGTCACCGCCGGGCGCCACGACGGCTTCGACCTGATCCCCGGCGGCCACGTCTCCTTTCAGGATGGCACTGGCAAGCGGGTTTTGCACCAGCCGCTGCAGCGCGCGCTTGAGGGGCCGGGCCCCGTACTGCGGATCATAGCCCTGGCGGAGCAGGAGATCGCGCGCGGCGGGCGCCAACACCAATCCGATGCTGCGTTCGGCGAGAAGGATTCGCAACTGCGCCAACTGCAGCTCGACGATGGGGCCGAGCTGGGCCTTGTCGAGAGCGTGGAAGATCACGACTTCGTCCACGCGGTTGAGGAACTCGGGACGGAAATGCGTGCGCAGTTCCTCGAGAACCTGGGCGCGGGCGGCGGCGGTGACCTCCCCGGGCTTTTCCAATGCGCTTCCGCGCAAGTACTGGCTGCCGAGGTTGGAGGTCATGATGACGACGGTGTTGCGGAAGTCCACCGTGCGCCCCTTGCCGTCGGTGAGGCGTCCGTCATCGAGGACCTGCAGCAGGATGTTGAAGATATCGACGTGGGCCTTTTCAATTTCATCGAGCAGCAGGACGGCGTAGGGGCGGCGGCGCACACGCTCGGTAAGCTGGCCGCCTTCCTCGTAGCCGACGTAGCCGGGCGGGGCTCCGATGAGGCGGGCGACCGAGTGCTTTTCCATGAACTCGCTCATGTCGAGGCGGATCATGGCGTGCTCGTCGTCGAAGAGAAACTCGGCCAGCGCGCGCGCCAACTCGGTCTTGCCCACGCCGGTGGGGCCGAGAAACAGAAACGAGCCGATGGGGCGCTTGGGGTCGCCGAGGCCGGCGCGGGAGCGGCGGATGGCATCGGCGACGGCGCTGACGGCCTCCTCCTGCCCGATGACGCGGCCATGGAGACGCTCCTCCATGTGCACGAGCTTTTGCTTTTCGCCCTCCAGCATGCGGGTGACGGGGATGCCGGTCCACTTGGAGACAATGGCGGCGATTTCCCCTTCGCCGACTTCTTCGTGCAACAGGCGCGAGGAGGAATCGGCGGCGAGGGCCTGGCTGGCCTCGGCGAGGGAGTGCTCGAGCGAGGCGCGCTGGCCATAGCGGATTTCCGCCACGCGCTGGAAGTTGCCTTGGCGCTCGGCCTGCTGCTCCTCCAACTGGAGGGCGTCGAGCTTGGCCTTGAGCTCGCGGACCTTTTGAATTTCGTCTTTTTCGTTCTGCCAGCGGGTGCGCAGGGCGCTGGCGCGCTCGCCCAAGTCGGCGCGTTCGCGCTCGATTTCAGCGATGCGGTCCTTGGAGGCTTTGTCGGATTCCTTGGCGAGAGCGGTTTGCTCGATCTCAAGCTGGGTGAGGCGGCGCTCGAGAGTTTCAATCTCGACCGGACGCGAGTCGAGTTGCATGCGCAGGGCGGCGGCGGCCTCGTCCACGAGATCAATGGCCTTGTCGGGCAGGAAGCGGTCGCCGATGTAGCGCGCCGACAGGCGCGCGGCCGCGACCAGGGCGGCATCCTGAATGCGGACGCCGTGGTGGATTTCGTAGCGCTCTTTGAGGCCGCGCAGGATGGCAATGGCGTCCTCGAGGCTGGGCTCGCCAACATAGACGGGCTGGAAGCGGCGCTCAAGGGCAGCGTCCTTCTCGATGTACTTTTTGTACTCGTTAAGCGTGGTGGCGCCGATGGCGCGCAACTGGCCGCGGGCGAGGGCGGGCTTGAGCATGTTGCTGGCATCCATGGAGCCTTCGGCCGCGCCGGCGCCGACCAGCGTGTGCAGCTCGTCAATGAAGAGGATGATCTCGCCCTGGGCCTCCTCAATCTCTTTGAGCACGGCCTTGAGGCGATCCTCGAACTCGCCGCGGTACTTGGCGCCGGCCACCATGGCGCCCAGATCGAGGCCGACCACGCGCTTGGTCTTGAGCACTTCGGGCACGTCGCCGGCAATGATGCGCTGCGCCAGGCCCTCGGCAATGGCGGTTTTGCCGACGCCGGGCTCGCCAATGAGGACGGGGTTGTTCTTGGTGCGGCGGGAAAGAACTTGAATGACGCGCCGGATCTCCTCGTCGCGGCCGATCACCGGGTCGAGCTTCCCCTTGCGCGCAAACTCGGTGAGGTCGCGCGCATAGCGCTCGAGAGCCTGGTAGCGGCCTTCCGGGTTTTGATCGGTGACGCGTTGGCTGCCGCGGATGGCCTGCAGCGCCTGCAGCACGCGATCGGCGGTGACGCCGTGAGCGGCGAGAACAGATGCGGCCGCATCGCCGCGCTGATCAAGCAGCCCGAGCAGGAGGTGTTCCGTGGAGACGAAATCGTCTTTGAACTTATCGGCGTGGCGGAAGGCGGCATCAAGGGCCGCGGCCAACGGCGGCGAGAGGGAACGCTCGAGGCTCGCGCCCTGGACTTTCGGGCGCTTGGCGAACTCGTGCTCGATGTCGGCAGCGAGGCCGGCGGCGTTGACGCCAAGCCGCTGCAGCGTGGGGCCGATGACGCCTTCGCGGTCGGCGAGCAGCGCGGCCAGAAGATGCAGGGGCTCGATCGAGGGTTGCTGATGCTCCACCGCGAGCGAGCGCGCGGCCTCGAGAGCTTCCTGAGCTTTTACGGTGAGCTTGTCAAATCGAATGGGCATGGTGTTTGTGGGGCGCAGGGCCAGCGGGGTTGTCGCCGGCCCTGCCCCAACTTTACTGGACCATTATTGGACTTGCACTTGGATCTGCTTCGGCTTGGCTTCTTCGCGCCGCGGCAGGGTCAGCAAGAGCACCCCATCGCCCAGTTTGGCCTGAATGCCGGCCGGGTTGACAAAATCCGGCAGCAAAAAAACGCGGCTGAAGCTGCCATAGGGGTGCTCGACCCGGTGATAAGCCTCGGCCTCGGCGGTCAACTTGCGGTCGCCCTTGATGGTGATGGTCTTGTGGTCCACCTGGATATCCAGCTCGTCGCGTTTGACGCCGGGCAGATCGAGCTCCAGTTGGTAGCCTTGTTCGTTTTCGATGACATTGGCCCGCGGCGCCCAGTCAGCGGGCGTGCAGGTGGCCGAATGTCCTTGTAACAATAGCGTGGTGGTCATTGCGGTCTCCTCTTGTCGTTTACTGCCAACAACGAAATCATATAATCTTAGTGCGTTATTGTCAACAATTAGTTTTTAGCTTGTTTTCAACAATTTGCACTGCTTTCACGCAGCCGGAGCGGCCGGTTCCTCGTGCCTGCCTGCAGGGATGGGAACGGAGAGGGGGACCTGGTAGCGGGGCGGCGCCTTGCGGCTGAAATCGAGGTAGAGATGGCGGCGCAGCCAGCGCTCGGGCATGTGGCCGAGGCGGAAGAGAGGGTACTTGATGTTGGGACCAAAGACGCGGCGTCCGATGGTGTAGTAGTAGAGCGGAATGCCCAAGTGGAATTTCCATTGCACGCCGGGAGTGTTACGGAAAAAGTCCAAGTTATAGCGCCAGCAGGTGAAGAAGAACTCCCACTGCAGATCGGTCAGCTCGGGAGCGCGGGCGGCGGACTGGGCACCGAGGCGTGTATCGTCCAGGGGAACGAACAGAGTGGGGACAGGGCACCAGCGTGCATCTTTGAGAGCGTAGAGGAGATCGAGAGATTGTTTGGTGTCCTCGCGCGTTTCGCCGGGCAGACCGAGAATCCAGGTGCAGAAGGGGAACCAGGAGTGCTGGTTGAGGATCTGCATGCCCTTAAGAACCACGTCGGGCCACTGCTGAGGCTTGTAGGGATAGGACTTGCCCTTCATGAATTTTTCAAACAGGCGGGGCGAGCCGGTCTCCAGGCCAATGAAGAGCATGGCGAAGCGCTGATCGGGGTGAGGGGACAGCCTGTGCTGGTGAATGCTCTTGCCCACGGCGATGGGGGAGAGGCGCTCGATCACGTCCGGGTCGCGCACGACCGGGGCCATGGTGCCATGGCTGACGACGACGTGGCGGACGCCGGGGACGGCGGCCACGGAGCTAAACAGGCGCTCGAGGGCGGCCCCGTTGGTCGCGAAGCGTGGGCCTTGCTCGTAGAGGAACAGATCCTCGGTGGTGATGAGGATGGTGGCGGCGCCTTCGGCCACCTGGGTACGCACGCTGTCGAGGATGTGGTCGAGAGGGAGGCTGGTGCCGTGGCGGAGGGCGATGGAGCAGAACTGGCAGCCGCGGCCGCATCCACGGGTGATCTCGACCACGCCGAAGGTGGAGCGGTGGCGGGTGCGGGGAATGGCGTCGGGGGTGGGGGAGTGTCCGGAAAGCTTGCGCGGGAGGGATTCGCCGCGCAGGGCACGCTCGAATAGATCGAGAGCGAAGTCTTCGGCCTCCCCGTCCACGAGGCAGTCCACGTGCCAGGCGTCGAGGCGGTGTTGGCGTTCGAGCTGCCAGGCACCGGGACCACCGACGAGGAGCTTGAAGTGGTGGCGATGGCGGGCGAGGGCGGGATGCTCGATGAGGCGCTGGAACTCCTCGGCATTGACGGGGAGGCGCTGGGAGCCAAAGAAGTGGGAGTAGATGTCGGTGGCGAAGGTGATCCCGAGTGGATTGTGAGCATGCAAGCCGACAACGCGGGTGTCGTCGCCAATGAAGCGGTCGAGCTGGTCAGGGTAGCAGACGGCAATGTCGTCGGGCGAGAAGCGCTCGAGCAGCAGCGACTCGATGACGCGCAGGCCGTTGGGCACGTAGACGGCTTGGCCGTCGGGGCGGGTTTCGTTGTCGAGGTGAGGATCGGTGTTGACTAGACGGATGTAGCGGGCGGGCAGAGTGGCCAGTAGCATCTGGCGCCACGTGCTGCTTAAGTACTCGGATGACTCTGACCGGCTCGCGGCGAGAACAATCTTTTTTCCCCCCATGAAGGGCTAGATTCAGCACCCGGAGCCGGAGTTTGAACAGCGCCGCGGCGCCATCAGAGGGCGACGGCGAGGATGCACTTCAGGTAGGCGGATTCGGGGAAGCCGAGGAGGATGGGGTGGTCGGCGGCTTGGGTGCGGCGCTCTAGAATACGGAGCTGGCGGCGGGCGTCGCGAGCGGCTTCCGCGAGGATTTCGAGCAGGTGGGCTTCGTTGAGATGGTGGGAGCAGGAGCAGGAGACGAGCAATCCGCCGGGGGAGAGGAGCTTGAGGGCGCGGAGATTGATTTCCTTGTAGCCGGCCGCGGCGGTTGAGAGCGCGGCGCGGGATTTGGCGAAGGCGGGTGGATCGAGCACGACACAATCGAACTGTTCGCCGCGCTGGTCGTAGTCGCGCAAGAGGTCGAAAGCGTTGGCCTCGACCCAATCAATATCAGGCAAGTGGTTGCGGGTGGCATTGGCGTCGGCAGCTTCCAAAGCGGGGCGCGAGCTGTCGAGTGCTTCGACGGCGAGACCGGCGCGGGCCAGATGCAGGGCAAAGCCGCCCTGATAGGTGAACACGTCGAGAGCGCGGTGACAACCGAGCGCGCGGGCATAGTGGGCGGCAGCGGCCCAGTTCTCGCGCTGATCGAGGAAGCCGCCGGTTTTTTGGCCGCCGAGAAGTTCAAAGACGAAGCGCAGGCCGTGGATGGAGACCTCGACGGGAGCGGCGACGCCGGAGAGCACGCCGGTGCGCAAGGCGAGGCCCTCGCGCAGGCGGACGCGGGCTTCATTGCGCTCGACAATGAGGGTCGGGTTAAGAAGCGCGGCGAGATCGGCGACGAGGGATTCCTGGCGGGCGTCCATGGCCCAGCTCAGCGCCTGGATGACGAGCGAAGAGCCGTAGCGGTCCACGATCAGGCCGGGGAGGCCGTCGGCTTCGGAGGAGACGAGGCGGTAGGCGTCGCTGTCGGCCACGAGCGACTGGCGCCAGGCGAGAGCCTGGGCGAGGCGCTGCTGAAAAAACTCGCGGTCGGGCGAGGCGGCGGGATCGCGCGTGAGCAGGCGGAGCTGGATCTTCGACTGCGGACTGCGATCGGCCCAGCCGAGCGGCTGGCCGCGGCGGTCGCGCAGGCGCGCGGCGAGCGAGGTGGCGGGAGGTGGGGCGGGTTCCCAGCCTAGGATGTCACTGGCATAAACCCAAGGATGGCCCCCGCGCACACGCTCGCTGGCGCGGTCGTTGAGGACGGCGGTGGAAGCCTCTTCAGGCGTAGAGACCGCGCAACTGGATGGCGCTGGCGACGCGATCAATGGCCACCATGTAGGCGGCGATGCGGTTATTCACCTGGTGCTTCTCCGCGTAGGAAACGACGGCGGCGAAGCTGTCGTCCATGACCTCCTGCAGGCGCTCGTTGACCTGTTGCTCCTTCCAGAAGTAGCCCTGGCGATCCTGGACCCATTCGAAGTAGCTGACAGTGACGCCGCCGGCGTTGGCCAGAATGTCGGGGATCACGAAGACGCCCTTTTGCTGGAGGATGTCGTCGGCCAGGGCCGTGGTGGGGCCATTGGCGCCCTCGCAGAGGATGCGCGCCTTGACTTGGGCGGCATTGTGGCTGGTGATCTGATTTTCCGTGGCCGCCGGGACCAGGATTTCGCAGTCGTGGGTAAGCAGCTCGCGCGGCGGGAGCATTTTGGCGCCGGAGAATCCTTGCAGGGTCTTTTTCTGCTCTTTGTGGCGCAGCAGGGCAGGGATGTCGAGGCCCTTCAGGTTGAGTACGCCACCGTCGTATTCATCCACACCGATGACTTGGTAGCCGTCGGCGGCGAGCAGCTCGGCGGCGTTGCTGCCCACGTTGCCGAAGCCCTGGACGATGACGCGGGCGTCTTTCCTGTTCATGCCCAGGCGCTCGATGGCGCGGTCGCAGACGAACTTACAGCCGCGGCCGGTGGCGGCCGGGCGGCCGGCGCTGCCGCCGAGGGCGAGGGGCTTGCCGGTGACGACGGAGGTGATGGTCTGGCGCTGGTGCATGGAGTAGGTATCCATGATCCAAGCCATGATCTGGGCGTTGGTGTTGACGTCGGGAGCGGGGACGTCGCGCTCGGGGCCGATGAAAGGGAGGAGTTCGGCGGTGTAGCGGCGGGTGAGGCGCTCGAGCTCGTGCTGGGAAAGCAGGCGTGGATCGCAGATGATGCCGCCCTTGCCGCCGCCGAAGGGGATATTGACGACGGCGCATTTCCAGGTCATCCAGGTGGCGAGGGCGCGGACCTCATCGAGGGATACATCGGGGGCGTAGCGGATGCCGCCCTTGCAGGGACCGCGGGCGTCGCTATGCTGGACGCGGTAGCCGGTGAAGACCTCGATGCGGCCATCGTCCATTTGCACGGGGATGTGGACGGTGAGCTCGCGTGCGGGATGGGCGAGGATTTTGCCAATACCTTCGTCCAAATTCAGCTTGCGGGCGGCCAGCGCGAAGCGGCTGGTTTGGGCCGCCATGGGATTCAGTTCCTGGGCGTCGGGCGACACTTCGACTTCGCTAACGGGGCTCATGTACTCTCTCTTTCCTCATGCGAACAGCACTCAATCAGTATAAGCGCGGGCAGAGATGACAGCCGGCGCGGCGGAGGCGGGAATTGTAGCGCCGGCGGTTGCCTTTCCGGATGCCTGAGCCCGCGCCGCCTGCTCCGACCAGCGCCAATGGCGGCGTTCGCGCAGCAGGCGCTGCACCAGGGCGGTATGCAGGGCGTGGCCGGCGCGATCGGCGCGCACTTCAGCGCGCAAGGGGGCGCCGAGCAGGGCCAGATCGCCGATGAGGTCGAGCATCTTGTGGCGCACGAATTCATCACGATAGCGCAGATCGCCGTTGACGACGCGGCGCTCGTCCAGAACGACGGCGTTGTGGAGGCTGCCGCCGCGGATAAGTCCCTGGCGGCGCATGGCGGGGAAATCGGCGAGGAAGCCGAAGGTGCGCGCCGGGGCCAGTTCCTGCCGGTAGGATTCCGGGGTGAGCGTAAGGGAGAATTCCTGGCGCCCGATGACGGGGTGGGGGAAATCAATGCTGTAGCGCAAGCTGTACTCGGAGCAGGGATAGATACCGATGAACTTTTCCCCTTCGCGCAACTCGAGCGGCTCGATGATCTCGATCACCCGCTGGCGGCGTGGCTGGCGGCGGAGGCGGGCAGCGGCGATCATCTCTACGAAGGGGAGGGCGCTGCCGTCGAGGATGGGGAGCTCGAGGTTGTCGAGCTCGGCGACCACGTTATCCACGCCGGCGCCCATGAGGGCGGAGAGCAGATGCTCGGTGGTGGAGATGAACACGCCCTGCTTCATGAGGCTGGTGGCGTAGCTGACCTTGGCGATGTTGGCGGAGCGGGCCTCGACCTTGAAGTCGTCTAGATCGGTGCGGCGGAAGCAGATACCCGAGCCTGCGGGCGCGGGCAACAACTGCAGCCGCGCACTGGCCCCGCTGTGCAGGCCCACGCCCTGAGTGGACGCCGGGCGGGCAAGGGTGGCTTCATTGGCCATGTTCCTTCATGCTGCCATAGAGCCGGAGGTGACGCTAAGCCTTTTTCTCACAATGACTTGGGCATCATTGGCTGTGGCACAACGGCCACAGTCGCGACGCGCTCAGGCGGGATGGGAGCTCGGGCGCGAGGGAGATTCCAGCCATATGGTCACCGGGCCCTGGTTGAACAAGGCGACATCCATTTCGGCTTGAAAGATACCGGTGGACACGCTGACCCCGGAGGCGCGTAACTGTTGCACCAGCAAGTCATAAAGTGAGCGGGCGAGCTCGGGAGGGGCAGCGGCATCGAAGCTGGGGCGCAGGCCGCGACGGGTGTCGGCAAGGAGGGTGAACTGGGAGACGGCGAGCACGGCGGGAGGGTGGACCGCCTCCAGGAGGGAGCGGTTCATCTTGCCGTGTTCATCCGGCCACAGGCGCACGGCAAGGATTTTGCGGCAAAGGTAGGAGACATCGGCGGGGGTGTCGTCGCGGGCGACGCCGATCAGGGCCAGGTAGCCAGGGCCGATGGCGCCGGTAAGGCTTCCGGCGACGCGCACCTCGGCCGAACGCACGCGCTGGAGCAGGACGCGCACGCTAATGAACGTGGGGGGGCGAGTCGGTCCCGTACATGGAAGGATCGAGGGGCTTGCGGTTGGCGAAGCCTTCCTGGGTCGTGTGCCAGTGGGCGATGGCATCTTCGCCGTGCTTCCAGCACAGCAGCACGATCTGGCCGTGGTAGAGGCAGGGAAAGTCGAGAAGGCCGTGCTCGAGGTCCTTGAGCTGGGCGCCGCTGGAGGCGATTTCGCGCACGGCATCTTCCAACTGCTGTCCGCTGCGCTCGCGTTCGGCGCGCAAGCGGCTGGCGTGGATGGGATCCACTTGCACACCGCCGCTGATCAGGATGTGGCTGATGAGGTCGTGCAGTTCGTGATCGAGGGCCGTCACCTGGCGGTGGGCCCGCATGGCGGTCTGCAGCAGGCTGTCGAGCAGAGGGAGCAGATCCTGGGCTTCACAGAGGGTGAAGGTGCGCTCCATGCTCATGGGGTCCTCCCTGCCCCTGCTTCGCGCTCTGCGCTTCGCAGGGCTGGCGCTAACGCGAGCATACGGTCGAGGGCAAGGCGAGCGGAGGATCGGACTTCCTCGCGGACCTGGACGCGGTTCACCACCTGCCCCTGGACGAGATTGTCGAGCACCCAGGCGAGATGCGGGGGCGAGATGCGGAACATCGTGGAGCAGACCGGGCAGCCGTCGTTGTCGAGCGGGGAGATAAGCAGGTTGGGGTGCAGGCGCGCGAGACGGTGCACCAGGTGGAGTTCGGTGCCGATGGCCCAGTGCGAGCCGGGGGCGGCGGCGTCGAGGGTGCGGATGATAAAGTCGGTCGAGCCGACGTGATCGGCCTGGGCTACCACCTCGTGGGAGCATTCCGGATGCACCAGGATTTGGATGCCGGGCTCACGCGCGCGCCACTGATCCACGTGCTCAGGGAGGAAGCGCTGATGGACCGAGCAGTGTCCTTTCCAGAGCAGGACTTTGGCCGACGCCAGCGCCTCGGGGCTATGACCGCCGCAATCCTGGCGCGGGTTCCAGGTGAGGGTTTCCTCCATCGGGACGCCCACCTTGATGGCCGTGTTGCGGCCCTGGTGCTGGTCGGGGAGGAAGAGAAGTTTCGGTTTGCGCGCAAACGCCCAGCGGAAGGCGGCGGGTGCATTCGAGGAGGTGCAGACCAGGCCGCCATGCTCGCCGCAAAAGGCCTTGATACGGGCCGTGGAGTTCATGTAGGTGATGGGGAGAAATTGCTGGGCCAAGCCGAGCTCTTGCAGCTGCTCCCAGGCGTCGAAGACCTGGGGGAACTCGGCCATGTCAGCCATCGAGCAGCCGGCGTTGAGGTCGGGCAGGATCACCTGCTGATGCGGCGCGCGCAGGATGTCAGCGCTTTCGGCCATGAAATGGACGCCGCAGAAAACGATGAACTCGGCTTCGGGGTGGAGGGTACACTGCTGCGCCAGGCGCAGCGAGTCGCCTTGGTGGTCGGCGAAGCGGATCACCTCATCACGCTGATAGTGATGGCCGAGGATGAGGACGCGGCTACCCAACTGAGCCTTGAGGTCGGCAATGCGACCGTCGAGGGCATGGTCGGGGTAGCGGAGATAATTGTCCAGATCGCACTTGGACTCGGCCAGCAGCGGCATAGTCAATTTTAGCGCGGGGAGAGAAATCTGATGCCTCTCGGCAAAAACGACAGGCGAACGGGCGTCGAGCCGGCGGGTTCGCCGTCAAGCTGGACGGGACGGATGGGGGTGGGGATGGCGACTTCGGCCGTGCGCAGGCGCTGCACACCGGGCGAGTGCTCGAGGCCGGTGGTGCAGAGGGCCAACGCCTGGAACGGCAACAGCGACGGCGCGCCACGCAGGACCAGCACCAGGGCCTCGCCCGCGGCGAGGCGGCCCAGGCGCAGACGGCCGGCGTAGAAGCGGGTGAGGCTGAAGAGCAAGCCCTGGGCCGTGAGGGTTGGACCGTTCGTGGGGACGACGGCGAGCGGGGCGGGGAAATAGCCGGGCCAATGGGTGCAGGCACGCGCGGCAAAGGCGAGTTTGCCCCATCGGCGCTTGGTGTCGTCGCGCAGGGCGGCTACGATCGCGGCGTCGTAGCCGACGCCGGCAATGGCGAGGAAGTAGCGGCGGGTGACGGGCTCAGTTCCGGCCTCGGCTACGCCGAGGGGCCGGCGGTGGTCGGGGTCGTGACGCCAGGCGTGCGTTAACCAAGCCGCCGCCGCGGCGGGTTGCGAGGGGCATCCGAGAGCGTGCGCGAGAATGTTGGCCGTGCCGAACGGGGGCGCCACGGCGAGCGCGGGAACCGTGTGGCCCGAGGATTCCGCGCGCGCCAGCTCTTGCGCCAGAGCGTGCAGGGTTCCGTCGCCGCCGCAGGCGATGACGGCATCGCAGCCGGACCATGCCGAAGGCCCGGCGCCGGAGGCGACGGGTTCTTCGCGCACGGCGACCGTCCATTGCTCGCGCGCGAGAGCAAGCTGCAACCGGTCGAGCTGCCGGCGGCGATGCCGCTGGTTGCGTCCGGCGGCAGGATTAAAAAAGACGAGCGCTCGCGGAGTAGCCAGAGACTAAGCGGGGATGCGGAAGCGCGCCCGCTGCCAATGCTCGATGCCGGCCTGGCACGCCGCATACAGGGCAAACAACGCACAGGCGTAGAAGAGATCGCCCGCCGCTGCCGTGCGATAGAACGGCACGCCCATGGCGTAGCAGGTCACCAGTCCGCTCCAGGTATGCGGGTACATAAGGCCGGTGAGCCAGACGCCAAAGTTGGTGACCAGGAAGAACAGCGTCGAGCAGAGGAACGTGGTGCCCAGCAGGCGCGGAATCTTGATCTTGCCCTTGAGCAACACCAGAGCCAAGCCCAGGACCAGAAGGTAGGAGCCCCAGGTGAAGTACTGATCGAGGCCGCCGGGAGCGTGATAGACCCAGAGGTTGAGGGCGAACTCGCTGGCCATGAGGGCGATGAGCGGCACCCAGAGGTTTTTCGACTTCATGTAGCAGCCGGCCAGCAGCAGCATCGCGATGACGGGGGTGAAATCCCACCAATGGGGCAAAAACCGCATTCCCACCGCACCGAGCACGAACAACAAGATCAACATGGCAGTCGTATCCCCTTTTTACACCACGCGCTTCGTAGCCAAGAATAGCGCTGTTTTTACTTCCCGCCAACCCAAAATTGCCCGGCGGCATCCTGCGGCGCGGGATTTGTCCTTTGTTATGTGCAGATTCAGTTTGGCACGCCACGTGTATGGGGGAAAGGAAAGGAAGTCCAGCGGCTATGGGCTTCCGGAGGGGTTCTCATGCGCAAGCAACAATTTTACGGGTGGGTGGTCGCGGTGGCGCTGGCGGGATTGTGCAGTTTGCCGGCCACCGCTCAGGGTAACCAGACAAGTCAGCCGGCGGCTACGTCGCAGAGCGCAGTGCAAAGCACGGGCACGCAGGCCACGGCGACGCAGAAGCCACCGCTGCAGCCGCAGATCAAGCAGGGATTCTGGGGAAGGTTGAATCCGTTCGCGCGGAAGAAGTATGTGCAGGGGCAACTGTCGCCCATCCGCGACCGGCTGAATGAGGTCAACGGGCTGAGCAACGACAACACCAACGCCATCACCAAGCTCGACGCCGACTCGAAGGCGGGCATCGAGCAGGCCAACCAGAAGGCACAGCAAGCCTATGATGACGCCAATGCCGCCACCCAGCAGGTGCAGCAGACGGCGAGCCAGGCGAGCCAACTGAATCAGCAACTGGCGACCGCGAACACGACGGTCGCGGGCGTGGACCAGTTTCACGTCGCGCAGCAAGCGGTGCTGCACTTCAAGCGCGGCCCGGCGAAGTTGAGCTCGGACACCGAGCAGCAATTGAACACGTTCCTGCAGAACCTGACCACGCAGAAGGGGTACGTGGTTGAGGTCACCGCCTACTCGACGCGCAAGGGACGTGCGGGCGACCAGGCGAGCATGGATCTGGCCAACACCGTGGTGCGCTACCTGGTGCTGCAGCACAACGTGCCGCTCTACCGGATCTTCACCATGGGCATGGGCAACGCCACGCCGTCGGTAGCGGAGATGGGCACCACGCCCACGCGCGCCACGCGCGGCGGCACGGTGGAGATCAAGATCCTGGAGAACAGCCTGGCCACCAACACCGGCTCCTAACGCCGGGCTATAGAGCAAGGCAAGGGCTGGGCTGCCACCGCAGCCCGGCCCTTTTTTCTTGCGACATTCCCGGCAAGATTCCGTAACACAAAAATGAGTGCCCCGGCGGCTTACTCTTCCGCCCCATCTCGCATCTGACCTCTGCGTAACCCAAACGTGCCGGGCACCGGGGCGGTCGTATCGCCCCGCGCCCGCCTGGGCAGCCCGCCGGATACCGTGGGTGCGCAGCGCCGCCATAGGCAGCGCGTGTGTCACCCCAATCCCTCGCTGCACACGTCTCTTTCCGCTTTCCCCGCTCCACTGACCACCAACCACCAATCACCAACCACGTCGATGTCTCTCTCCGCAATCCCCGTTCCCGCTCCGGCCGCCGCCGATCCCCCCGCCTTATTCCAGCTCCGCTGTGCCCACCGCCGCCGCGCCCGTTCTCTCGCCCGTTCCCTTGCCACCGCCCAGGACAACATCCCCTGTCAGTCCGCCTATCGCCTCCTCGACAAAATCAGCAAACCCGCTCCGATTAAGGGTTTAATTTGTACCAAACGTGATGTCGCCCCACCCGCCGACCTCGAGCTGCTCCCCAACGCAGCCCGGTTCCGCCTCTCCCCGTTCCACTCCGCCCTCGCCACCGCATTCTTCTGGACGCCCGCGATCGCCTCCCTCGCCGCGACCTTGCGACCCCTATCGTCCACGCCTTCCTCCCATTCCTCTCCGGCCTCCATGTGACCACCGCCCTGGCCTGGCTCGACCATTCCGACCTCGATTTCCCCCGCCCCACTGGCCCCACTCCCCGATTTCGCAACCGCTTTTGCCGTCGCTGAACGCGGCGGCACTGCCCCACGCAAGAGGAACGGAATCAAGAACATGGCGTTGAAAATCAGACAGTTTTCGCACGTTAGCGAGTGGAGCGCACCCCAGCGTGGTCCCGACGAGAGCTGCCTGGCCACGCTTGGCCAGGCGGCGCTCTCACAGACCGCAGCAAGCGGGCTGAGGGCGGCCGCAGGCCGCCCGAGTCCCGCGCCAGACGACGGCCAGCTATACTCGTAATTATGAGCGAAATAGCCGTAATTATCACAGGAGTGCGGACGCCCGTGGGGCGTTTTCTTGGCGGTTTAGCGCCGCTTACGGCGCCCCAACTCGGCGCCATCGTGGTGCGCGAGGTGGTGAAACGCGCCGGCGTGAAGCCCGAACAGATAGACGAGTGCATCATGGGCAACGTGGTGCAGGCCGGCAACGGACAGAATCCGGCGCGCCAGGCGGCGCTGCGTGGCGGACTGGCGCCGCACGTGGCGGCGTTGACCATCAACAAAGTTTGCGGCTCCGGGCTCAAGGCGGTGGGGCTGGCGGCGCAAGGGGTGCTGCTGGGCGAGACGGAGATCGTCGTCGCCGGGGGCATGGAATCCATGTCGAACTGTCCGTATCTGCTCAAAGAGGCGCGGACGGGGTATCGCATGGGAGACCAGAAAGTCGTGGACTCGATGATTCACGACGGGCTGTGGGACGTGTTCGAAGACTTCCACATGGGGAACACGGCCGAACTGGTTTCGGAGAAGTACCACATCAGCCGCCAGGAACAGGACGAGTATGCCCTAGGCAGCCATCGCAAGGCGGTGGCGGCGATGAAGGCAGGATACTTCGACAGCCAGATCGTGCCGGTCGAGATACCGCAAAAAAAGGGTGACCCGGTGGTGATTACCAAGGACGAGGGTCCGCGCGCGGATACCTCGCTCGAAGCGCTGGGCAAGCTAAAACCGGCCTTCAAAAAAGACGGCACCGTGACCGCCGGGAATGCGCCCGGCGTCAACGACGGCGCCGCCGCCGTGGTGGTGACCACGCTGCGCAAGGCACAGGAACTGAAGCTGAAGCCCAGCTTCCGCATCGTGGCCCAGGCGGTGAGCGGGCTGGAGCCGAAGTGGGTGATGATGACGCCGGTGGAGGCGGTGCGCAAGCTCTGGGCCAAGACGGGCTGGAAAAATGAGGACGTGGACTTGTACGAGCTGAACGAGGCCTTTTCCGTGCAGGGCGTGGCGCTGATTCGCGAACTGGGGCTGGCGCCCGAGCGCGTCAACGTGAACGGTGGGGCGGTGGCGCTGGGGCATCCGATTGGGGCCAGCGGCTGCCGCGTGCTGGTGACGATGATGTACGAGCTGGAGCGGCGGGGCGCCAAGCGCGGCATCGCGGCGCTGTGCCTGGGCGGGGGCAACGCGGTGGGCATGGCCATCGAGAGGCTGTAAGGGAATGGGAATGGCAGAAATCAAGAAAGTCGCGGTGATCGGAGGCGGCACGATGGGCAACGGCATTGCCCACGTGCTGGCCAAATTCGGGCTGGACGTCGTTCTGGTGGAGGCGAACGCCGAGGCGCTGGCGAAGGCCAAGGCGGCCATCGAGAAGAACCTGGCGCGGGAAGTGTCGAAGGGCAAGCTGGAGGATGCGGCGGCGAAGGCGGCGCTGCAGCGCATCGCGCCGGCAACGGAGGTCGCGGCGGCCGCGGGTGCGCAACTGGCGATTGAGGCGGTGCCGGAACGGCGCGAGATCAAATTGCCGCTGCTGCGGCAACTCGACCAGGTGCTGGGGCCGGAGGCGCTGCTGGCCAGCAACACCAGCTCGATCTCGATCACCGAGCTGGCGGCGGCGACGGGGCGGCCGGAGCGCTTCGTGGGGATGCACTTCATGAACCCGGTGCCGATGATGAAGCTGGTGGAGGTGATCCGGGGACTGCAGACGTCGGATGCGACGGTGACGGCGGTGCACGATTTGGCGCTGCGGCTGGAGAAGACGCCGGTGGAGGTGCGCGACTATCCGGGCTTCATCTCCAACCGCGTGCTGCTGCCGATGATCAACGAAGCCATCTACTGCGTCATGGAGGGCGTGGCCAAGGCGGAGGCCATTGACGAGATCATGAAGCTGGGAATGGCGCACCCGATGGGTCCGCTGACGCTGGCCGACTTCATCGGCCTCGATGTGTGCCTGCACATCATGGAGGTGCTGCACGAGGGACTGGGCGATGCCAAGTACCGCCCCTGCCCGCTGCTGCGCAACATGGTGGCCGCCGGATGGCTGGGCCGCAAATCCGGCCGCGGCTTCTATACCTATTGATTCATCGCGGGCGCCCAGCGCGGCTTTGCCGCGCGGCCCGCTCTCTAAGGCCGCGAGACCGCTCTGCCGGGGACCCCTACGCCCCGGCTCCGCTACGTGGAGCGGCTGCGCCGCGACATGTTCACTCTAGGCGGTTTGCCCTGCTTGCCAAGCGGAGCAGGGGCACGTAAGCTGGCCGTTGCTGGCTTATGTTGCGCGAATTGCCAGGGCTCCGTGCTGTTTTGTTGCTGCTGATGTTGGCCGTGGCCGCAGCGGCGGTGCAGCCGGTGTATCGGGTGAGCGCCGATACGATTTTCCTGCCGCTGGACGGCGTCGCGCTGAACGCGCATACGGGGCGGGTGGTTTGGCGGTTTCCGCGCTATCGCGGGCAGACCTATACCGACGGGCATGGGCTGCTGCTGCTGAGTTGGATGGCGGCCGTCGCACCGCATCTGCACGTGCGCACGTTTCGCTTATGCCGGTTGCGCACCAGCGATGGGCACAAGCTCTGGTGCCACGACTTCAACGGATTACGGCAATGGGTGGTGGATAACACCGGGCGGCGGATTTATCTGCTGCAGCCGGAGCGGCTGCAGGTGCTTACGACCTCGGATGGTCAGCCGGACCGGGGCTTTGCACTGCCGGGAGCGGAAGCGGGCGAACAGACGCTGATGCCGATGCCGCAAAGCGGCGTGCTGCTGCTGGCGCGGGAGCGGGGACGGGTGCGCGAGGCGCTGAGCTATCGGCCGGGCGCGGCGGGACTGAATGTGGTTCCGGTGCCTGGGGATGTGTATCCGTTCCGCGGGAACGGGCGCGGGCTGCTGCTCTATGCCAAGCCGCATGGAGAGTTTTTTCTGGCCGAACCGTTCCGGCTGCTGTTCGGGCGGCATCAGCCGGCGCCGGAGAACTCGTTTCCCTTGGCCAAGCTCGATGAGAGCGGGTTTTTCTTCACCGACTGGCAGGGCTCGAAACCGGTGGTGCGGGGCGGGACGTATCGGGGCGTGGTGTGGAAGGCGCCGCGGAAGCAATCGCACCCGCAAATGGCGATCACCGGAGGCACGGCTGTGATGCTGGAGCGTCTGCCGGACGGGAGCAGCCGGCTCGAGGGGCGCACGCTCGAGGGCGGAGAGCTGCAGTACGGGGACGATATTGCCGCTAGGGTCGGAACCAATCCGCGTCTGTACGCCGATGACGGCGGCGTGGTGGTGAAGACGGCAACCACGATCAGCCTGTACGATGCGGCGCGAGGGTCACGCAGGTGGGAAGTGCGGCGCGACGAGGGAACGCTGGCCTCCATCGCCGGGTCGGCCATTGTGTTCTGGCATGGGAGTGGGGTCATGGAGGCATTGGCGCGCAATAACGGCGCCTTGCTGTGGCGCATTCGTTTTCGGGGGAACCGGCATTAACGCGGGCTCCCCACGCATGGGGGATTTCGCTTTATCTTCGCGTCAGGGGCGTGCTATGATCCCCCCATGTCAGACGAACGCACCCGTGCCCTTGAAGCCGCACTCTCGCAAATAGAGAAGCAATTCGGAAAGGGTTCGATCATGCGCCTGGGCTCGCATGAGGCGATCGTGCCGATTGCGGTGATCCCGACCGGGGCGCTGTCGCTCGATGCGGCGCTGGGGGTGGGCGGAATGCCGCGCGGGCGGGTGGTGGAGATATTCGGGCCGGAGTCGTCGGGCAAGACCACGCTGGCGCTGCAGGTGATTGCGCAGGCGCAGAAGGCGGGGGGGATGGCGGCCTTCATTGACGCCGAGCACGCGCTGGACCCGATCTATGCGGGCAAGCTGGGCGTGGACGTGGACAACCTGCTGGTGTCGCAGCCCGACTTTGGCGAGCAGGCGCTGGAGATCGCCGAAGCGCTGGTGCGCTCGGGGGCGGTGGACGTGCTCGTGGTGGATTCGGTGGCGGCGCTGGTGCCCAAGGCCGAGCTCGACGGGGAGATGGGGGATTCGCACGTGGGGTTGCAAGCGCGGTTGATGTCACAGGCGCTGCGCAAGCTCACCGGTCTGGTATCGAAGTCGCACACGTCCATGATCTTTATCAACCAGATCCGGGAGAAGATTGGGGTGATGTTCGGGAGTCCGGAGACGACGACGGGCGGGCGCGCGCTGAAGTTTTATTCCTCGGTGCGGGTGGATATCCGGCGCATTGCGGCGATCAAGGATGGCGACGTGGTGACGGGCAACCGCACGCGGGCCAAGGTGGTGAAGAACAAGGTGGCGGCGCCGTTCCGGGAAGCCGAGTTCGACATTATGTACGGGGAGGGGATTTCGGCCACCGGCGACCTGATTGATCTGGCCGCGACCCATAACGTGATCGAGAAGTCCGGCTCCTGGTACGCCTACAAGGGCGAGCGCATCGGCCAGGGGCGGGAGAACGCCAAGCAATTCCTGGTCGAGCACCGCGAGCTGTTTCAGAAGCTCGACCAGGAGATGCGCAAGCTGCTGGGGCTGCCCGCCGGCGTTGCGGCGGAAGCGGCGGCGCCGGAGGC
>JBOGKL010000440.1:0-1524 GCA_050745525.1 Terriglobales bacterium
GCTTGCGTTTTTTTTGCAAGCGGCGTGACGCGCAGGTGAGGGTTCTGCCCTGCCGGCGTTCCCTCGGCTTCCCTCGGCTCCCCCTTCGACAGGCTCAGGGCTTCGGCTCGGGACCAGCCTTTTGCCGGAGTTGGCTGTGGACGGATGGCCCCCGCGCGCAAAAACGAAGCCAATTTCTTCGGGGTAAAATGCCCATAATCATTGAAGAAATCGGCTTCGTTCGGCATTTTTTCTTTCTTTTCAGCGGCGCGAGCGGAGCCCGTTTTACTCTTACCCACGGAACGGCCGGGCGAATTATATCCCCGGCGCGCGGTTTCGCTAAGGCTGATCCGGTTCAGCCCTGCCCGCGTTGAAGCTGCCGTAGCGAATGATCGGGCACCCTTGTATGTGTGAATCGAATTGTGGAGAAGGGATGAAGGCTGGGCGTGGCAGATCGAAGTACCCTGGACCGCGAGAGGTCGTGGGTGAGCAGGAATCGTCACGCCCCGATTTAAGCCGGCCCATAGTTCGGACAGTCGCAGGAAGCGGCCCCCGGCCAGCTCGAATTGCGCAAGGCGGAACCGGGCCGGCGGCACCACAGGAGGCGCAAATGGAGAGCGGAGTTTATGTAGGCGTGGATGTGTCGAAGGGGCGGCTGGACGTGGCGATCCGGCCGTCGGGAGAGTTTTTCAGTGAAGCCAACGACGAGCGGGCGATAAGCCGGGTGGTCAAGCGGCTGGCGGCGCTCAATTGCGTGCGGATCGTGCTGGAGGCGACCGGCGGGTACGAGACCGTGCTGGCGGCGGCGCTGTGGGCGGTGGGGCTGCCGGTGGTGATCGTCAACCCCCGGTGGGCGCGCGCGTTCGCGCACGGCTTGGGCCAGTTGGCCAAGACCGACCGGCTGGACGCGCGGATGCTGGCGCAATATGCGGAGCGGCCGGAGCTTAAGATTCGCGAGCTGCCTGACGCGGAGACCCGCGCGCTCAAGGCGCTCTGCGCGCGGCGCGAGCAGTTGATTGAGATGCTGGTGGCCGAGCGGCATCGGGCCGAGCGCGCAGCCGGGGCGCTGCGCCGCCAGATCGACGGCCACCTCGGCTACCTGCGCAAGCAGCTTGGGAAGCTCGACGACGACCTCGATCAGGCGGTGAGAAACTCGCCGCGCTGGCGCGAGATGAAAGAGTTGTTGAGCACCGTGCCGGGAGTGGGACGGGTGTTGTGCGCCGCGCTAATCGCGCGGCTGCCGGAGTTGGGGCGGATGAACCGCGGCGAGGTGGCGGCGCTGGCCGGAGTGGCGCCGATAAACCGCGACAGCGGCAAGCTGCGGGGCAAGCGCATGATCGAAGGTGGCCGCGCGGACCTGCGGCGCATCTTGTACATGAGCGCCCTGTGCGGGATTCGCCACAATCCGGTGCTCAGCGCCTACTACCGTCAGTTGCGGGAGCGTGGCAAGCCCGGCAAGGTCGCGCTAATCGCCGCTATGCGCAAGCTGTTGCTGATTCTCAACGCGATGGCCAAGTCGCGCACTCCCTGGAGGCCGCCATGCCC
>JBOGKL010000441.1:0-38498 GCA_050745525.1 Terriglobales bacterium
GGGTCAGCCCCGCAGCGGACACACTTCGCGCCGCGCTGTCCAGCGCACACGCGCGACTACTCAAGTTAATCGTGGCGCCTTTTATCGCGCATCGCTGATTTTCAGGCCGTCGGTAAGTCGCCGTCGGCACGGCTCTTGATGGTGCTATTGGGGTTCGGAGCATGCTGGCGGGCAGCACGGCTTAGGTTCGGCCGTCTGAGATCAGCGGCGGTGTGGCGCTTGAAGAAGGGCCTCGGTGCGGGCGCGCACTTCGGAAGAGCCCGCGCCAGCCTGCCTCGCACCGTGAAAGAGCAGCAACAGGAGGCGGCGCGGCAATCGCAGGGTGATTCAGCCAACTGGGGTATTCTGAAACCAGCTCGGAGCTTGCGTTCGTGCTCGAGAATCCCGCGATTTATGCAGTTTTTAGTGCGGCGCCGGGTCTGGGCAATTAGATTACGACAGCCGCATCTTCGGCTAGTCGGCAAGTCCATCAAGACCGGCGACACCACGATCGGCGACGAATAGATGTCGTCCTACGGCCTCTTGCGCTCGGCAAAGTACTGCCACTTACTGACCCCGGCGGGCACAGCCACCTTGAAAAAGCCCACCATCATCTCGTCACTCGTCTGATCGCCCCAATACACCGCCGCCTCGGGGTCGGGGTTATGCGGGTTGTCGGCGGAGTTGTCGTACCACGCCACGGCCTGAAGCTTGGTCCCGGCCGGCAGCGCCAGCGGATGGGCAAGTATGTAGCTGCGCTCCCAGTAGAAATCGTAGTTGACCTTCAGCAGCGGCCTCACCCGCCCCTCTCGCCCCACCAGGTCATATTCGAACCGCTTGCCCCTCAGGTGCATGTGCGGGAAAAAGCTCAGCAGCGTAGCCGGCCCGGGCAGTGTTCCCCAGGCCTCGACGCGAAAATTCTTCACCCCGGGCGGGATCACGAAATGATCGTTCGTCAACTGCAGCGTCAGCACCCGCTGCTTTGGCGGACGCCGGTTGAACACCAGCCCAACGCTGGTTTGATCCCGCGCCGGCTTGCCATTCGTGGTGTAGTGCATCTGAAACACCAAGTCGGAGCCGGCCGGAATGTATTCGCCCATTTGCGGCCCGTACCGGGCCGGTGCGCTCCCTGGTGCGTAGACGAGCAGAATTTCACTGTTGGTCCACAACGCCGCCGAGGTGGCTGCGTGACCAAGCAGCGAGCTGGCGGTAAAGGGTTTGCCCACCGGCGCATGGCGCAACCATGACGAACCAGGCGGGCGCACGTAGACCACCGCGTGATGCACGTGCGCGCGCGCTGTGGGACGAACTTCCGCCATCTGCACCCAATGCGCGTGCCGAAAGCCGGTGGGTACGATCTCATACGTGTACTCGACTTGGCCATGAGCGGGGATCGCGACCGGAACCGGCATGCGGAACACACGCGCGGGCTTGGGGATGTTCCATCCCGCAGTCCACTGCCGCGCCGCTGGCGCCTGCCGCAGGTCGCCCGCCGGCGCTCCCGCGGCGGCCCACGCCGCCAGCGTTTGCATTTGCTGCGCCGTAAGCGATGGGTCATTGGCCCAGTGCCCGATGCCGGGCACGGCGAACCACGGCGGCATCTGGCGCGCCGTGGTCTTCTGGGCCATGCGCCGGGCATACGGCTTCGCCTCGGCATACGTCTCGAGCGGCATTGGCCCGATCTCGCCCGGACGATGGCAAATCTGGCAGTGCTGCTGCAGAATCGGCAGCACATTGCGATAAAACGTTGGCCCCGGCCGTGGTGCTTGTGCTCGTGCGGCTATGCCCAGCAGCGGAATGAGAACCAGCAGAACAACTGAACGCACCCGCCCCATGCCGGCTTACTGTACGGAGCCAGGCTTAGGCAGTTCCAGTGGCTGATCCAGCCGCACGGTGATTGCCTCGCCCTCGCGCAGCGTGATGTCCTTCTTGTGCGATATCAGCACTCCCGCCGTGCCTACCGCGGCCCCGGCGATGGCGCCCCGCGCCAGCCCGCCGTAGCCCCCGAAAATGCCGCCCAGCACGGCGCCGATGGCCGCCCCCGTGCCCGCCTTTTTCGCCTCGCCCGACCCTTGTCCATTCACCGTGCCTTCGTTGCTGTTCACTGACTGCTGGCTGTTGCCGACGCCCGCCGTCGTCCCATTGAGCGGGATCGGGGCCGAGCCCGGAACCAGCAGCGTGTTGTACTGCAACAATATTTGCGCATGCCCGCTGAGCTTGCCCCCGCGCTCGACTTTTTGTACGATTCCGGAAATAGTTGACCCCGCCGGTATCGCCGCGATCGCCCCCGCCCAAACCGGGACCGTCGTCGTCAACGTGAAGGCCTCCCCGGCGTAGGCGTTCTTGGTATCAATCTGCCGGTTCAGCCGCGTCTCAATCTGGGTGCCTTGTGCCACCAGGATTCCGTTGTCATACACGCCGCTGGGTCGCCGGGCCGCTTCGGCCGCGCTGAGCGGCAGGTCGTTGGGTCCCGTTGCGGCCGCCGCGCTCGAGGTGGTTCGCGCGCCGAGCGCGGAGTTATACAGGCGGTGGTTGTACCCATCGTCGTAGCCGCGGCTGAATCCACGCCGGAAGGCGTCCTGATAGCTGGCGCTATCGCCGAGCGACGGGTTATATCCGACCTGCGCCTGCTGGTACTCGCGGCTGGCGGTGGCGTTGTACACGGCGCTGGAATTGGCGTCGGATTGGCCGATGTTATATCCCTCGCGATACCCGTTCGCCACCGCCGCTCCCGGCGTCGGCGCGATGTCGGGCGCGGAGTCCGATGCGGCCTCCGGCGCCGGCGTATCCGCCGCAGCCGGTGGTGCCAGCAAGGCGCGCTTGCGCCCGGAGTAGCCGTCGAAGTAGCCGTCGGAAAACCCGTTTTGGAACCGGGTGCGGTAGGTCGCCTGCGACCCATACTCGGCGGTGTAGCCCTGCATGCCGTCCTGATAGACGCTGTACTTGCGCGCGTCAGCGCCCTCACCCGCCGTCTTGTCCTGCACCCCAAGGCTATAAGCGGCGTTGTAGCCGGCCGCATAGGCTGGGTCAATGGCATCATTGGGCTGCGCGGCGGCCTGCGTGCCCTGACTCAGCGCCGGGCTCGCCCCGATGCACAGCCCCAGCACCAGCAGCGGCAGCAGCACCCGCAAGTTTCGCTGCACCACGTGAGTTCCTCCTTAATGCTTGGACGCTCCCAACCCGGCGCCGGTTTCCGGCCACCCCGGGCATTCCGCGGCACTCCACCCCATAATCGAAGCTGTGAATTATCTTAGGCCTTCCCGGTCGTGGCGCTGCGGCCCTCGTATCTACCCGCTCGGCGCCCGTACCTGGATCATGGCCATCCTCAATCTCACCCCTGACTCGTTCTACGCCGCCAGCCGTTCCGAGCCCGGCGATCTCGCCGCCGTGGCTGCGCGCGCGCAAGCGGCCGTGGCCGCCGGCGCCGATGTGCTCGATCTGGGCGCCGAATCCACGCGCCCCGGTTCGACGCCGCTCGACCCGGCCGAGGAACTCCGCCGCCTGCTGCCCGCCTTGGCCGCCGTGCGGCGCGCGCTGCCCGACACGCTGATTTCCGCCGATACCCGCCACGCCCTCGTCGCGCGCGCCGCGCTCGAGGCCGGCGCCGATCTCATCAATGACGTCACGGCGGGCGCCGATCCTGCCATGCTGCCCCTGCTCTCCGCCTCCTCGTGCGGCCTGGTCCTGATGCATGCGCGCGGCGAGTTTCGCTCCATGCCGAAGCTGCCGCCCTTGCCCGACCCGCTGGAAGAAGTCGAGCGCGGCCTGGCCGCCATCCTCGACCGCGCCGCGCAAGCCGGCATCGCACCCGAACGCATCCTGCTCGACCCGGGCTTCGGGTTCGGCAAAAACATGGATGAAAATTTCCCCCTGCTGGCCGGCCTCGACCGCCTGCACGCGCTGGGGTGCCCGTTGCTGGCGGGCTTGTCGCGCAAATCCTTCCTGCGCTCGGCGCCCGGGCAAGACCCCGGCGAGCGCTTGCCCGCCAGCCTCGCCGCCCTCACCGCCGCCGTGCTCGCCGGCGCGCATATGCTGCGCGTGCACGATCCCGGCGCTACGGTGCAGGCCCTCCGCGTCTGCGATAAATTGCTTGCGTCGTGCCAGCCCGCTTGCGGGGACGTTGTAAAATAGGCCCCAGCCTATCCTCAGGACCCGCCGCTCATGCCGGATTCCGTTACCCCACCCGTCCCGTCCCCTTTCGCCGCGCCCGCCGAGGAAGCTTCCTTTGCTCAATTGCTGGCGCAGTTTGACGGGGAAACCGAAACCGCCGGCCCCGCTATCGGCGAGCGCCGCACCGGCCACATCGTCAACCTGCGCCAGGACGAGGCGCTGGTGGACATCGGCGCCAAGGCCGAGGGCGTGCTGCCGCTTGCCCTCTGGCGCGAACAGGGTCCCGGCGGCGAACTCACCCCAGGCGAAGCCCTCGAAGTCGTGGTGGAAGGGCGCGATCCCGAAGGCAGCTTCCGGCTCAGCCCCTATAGTCCCGACCGCCCGCGCTCCGTCGAAGACGCCCAGGTGGCCTTCGCCGAGGGCCGCGTGTTGCGCGGCAAAGTGACCGGCGTCGTCAAGGGCGGTCTGACCGTGGATGTCGGCCTGCCCGGTTTCATCCCCCAATCCAAAAGCGGCGTGCGCGATCCCGCCGAACTCCACAAGCTCGTCGGCCAGGAAGTGTTCTGCCGCCTGGTGCAGCGCCCGGAGGAAAAACGGCTGCTGCTCGACCGCCGCACCCTGCTCGAAGAGCAGCACCGCGCCGAGCAGCACCAGACCCTCGAGCGCCTGCACGAGGGCGACGAGGTCCCCGGCACCGTCCGCAGCCTCGCCACCTACGGCGCCTTCGTGGATGTGGGCGGCCTGGACGCGCTGCTGCATGTCTCCGACCTGAGCTGGTCGCGGCTGGACGAAGCCAAACAGGTCCTCGCCCTGGGCCAGACCCTCACCGTAAAAGTGCTCAAGATTGACCGCGAGAAGCGCCGCCTCTCCGTGGGCCTCAAGCAGTTGACCCCGGACCCCTGGGCCGGCGTCCCCGAGCGTTATCCCGAGGGTACGCGCGTGCGCGGCGTCGTCAAGCGCACCACCGATTTCGGCGCCTTCGTCGAGCTCGAGCCCGGCGTCGAGGGCCTCGTGCACATCAGCGAAATGTCCTGGGCGCGCCGCGTGCGCAAAGCCAGCGATGTGGTCCAGGCCGGCGAAGCCGTCGAAACCGTCGTGCTCGGCGTCAACCGCAAGGATCGCCGCATCAGCCTCGGCCTCAAGCAGACCCTGGGCGACCCCTGGGCCGATGCCGAATCCCGCTACCGCCCCGGTACGGTCGTCGAGGGCAAGGTGCGCAACCTGCAGCAGTTCGGCGCGTTTCTCGAAATTGCCGAGGGCGTGGATGGCATGGTCCATATCAGCGACATCAGCAACGAGCGCCTTCAGCACCCCAACACCGTGCTCAAGCTGGGCGATGTCGTGCGCGCCCAGGTGCTCGAACTCGACCTCAAGCAGCGCCGCCTCCGCCTCGGCATGCGGCAGTTGATCCCGACGCCGTTTGAGGAGTTCCTGCAGGCCCACGCCGTGGGCGAGGAGCTGAGCGCCCGCGTGGTCAAGGCCTATCCCGGCCGCGTCCAACTTGACGAGGGCATCGAGGCCGCCTGCCCCTCCGCCGCCCCGCCCGTGCGCGTGATCGAGGAAGGCTCGCTCGCGGCCAAGTTGGCCGCGGTCTGGAAACCCGCCGCCCCCGCCGCCAAACCCGCCGCCCCTGCCGGCGTCGCCCTGCGCAGCGGGGAAGTGCGCCGCTTCCGCCTCATCCGCCTCGACGCCGAGCAGCACAAAATCGAAGTCGAGCCGGTCTAAGGCCCAAGGAAGAGCCTAATTCGGTATCGCCAGGCCGGGCATTTCCAACCGTTGGCGGTAGATCACGTTCTGACTCACCGCCGCCACCGCGTCCACTTCGACCGTGTACGTGCCCGGCGGCAAAAACACGCTGAACGGCAGCTCGCCGGTGGCCTGCTTCTCGTGCAGTTGCTTGTGGAAATAGCGCAGCGAGAAAGCCTTGCCCACCTGATTCACCGCTACCGCCATTACCGTGAGCTCCACCGTCTGCCCGCTTTGGTTCTGCACCTCGACCGACCCGGTGATGTTCTGCCCGCTCACCTGCGGCTTCTGCTTCCAGCTCATGGCGAGCGGCGCGGCGTTACCCGAGGGCAGCAAGCGCGTTTCCACCAGCGGCGGCGTCGCCGCGTCGCGAATCTCCACCAGCACGGCAAAGGACGCGTCGCTGCCGGCGACCCCGGTGATGGCCCCCGTCGCCTCATCCAGCTCGACGCCTTCCGGCAGCTGGCCGCTCACGATGCTCCAGCTATAGGGCGGCTCCCCTCCCACCGCTTGCAGTTGCGCACGATAGGGAACCCCCGCCTGCGGCTCGGGCAAATACGTGGTCATGATCTGAAACGCGACGGTTTGCTGCGACGCCTGCACGGGCGGTGCTGCCACGGCCAATGCCGCCAGCGCCATCCAAATCAGCGCTTTACGCCAGTTCCGCAATCGCCCTCCGCGCCGCTTGCGCGCCGCACAGACCGTGGACGCCCCCTCCCGGCGGCGTCGAAGCCGAGCACAGGTACACCCCCGGCAGCGGCGTCCCGTAGCCCCGGCGCGTCGGCCGGAACAGCAGTTGTGCCAAATCGTTGCGTCCGCCGCCCACGTCCCCTCCCGTCAGGTTGGCATTGTGCCGCTCCATCTCTGCCGGCAGCCGGATGCTGCGCGCCATCACCAGCCCGCCGAATCCCGGTGCGAATCGCTCCACTTGTGCTTCGATGCGCGCCGCCATTTCCGCGCCCCCGTCCCCCGGCGCGTACGCGTTGGGCACATGGCAGTAGGCCCACGCTGTGTGCTGCCCGGCGGGTGCTCGCGCCGGATCAAACAGGCTGGGCTGGCTTAGCAGCACGAACGGCTGCTCGGAATCCTGCGGCCGGTAGCGCGCGCACGACCGCCCCTCCGACGCGGCTATTTCCTGTAGCGTGCCACCCAGGTGCATCGTTCCTGCCGCGACGCACTCCGCCGCCGTCCACGGTATCGGCGCCTTCAGCGCCCAGTCCAGCTTCACCACCCCCGGCCCCATCCGGAATTGCATCAGCTTCTTCGCGTACGAGCGTGGCAAGCGCGTCCCAGCCAGCGCACACAGAGCTCGCGGAGTCACATCGCAAAAAACCGCGTCTGCATGGGGAAGGTCCGCCAGTGCCTGAATTTTGCGTCCACTCTCGATCTCGCCCCCGAGCGACCGCAAGTAGCCCGCTAGCGCGTCAGTGATCGCCTGCGAACCCCCGCCCGCGATCGGCCAGCCGCCCCGGTGAGCCGCTGCTCCCAAAATCAGTCCAAGGCTGGCGCTGCCCCGTTCTTCGAGCGGCAGCGCCGAATGCGCCGCCAGGCCGGCAAACAGCGCTCGCGCCGGCGAAGTCGTCAGGATGTTCTCCGCTAACTCTCGCGCCGGGCGCGCCGCCCGCAACCCGAAGCGCAGCATCGGCATCGGGTGCTGGGGCCAGTGCAGCGGACGAAATCCATCGGCCTCAATGGAAGGCCAATCCTTCACCACCGGAGCGATCAGACGCCGGTAATTCTCTTCATCCTCTCCCAACCGCTGGGCCGTGTTTTCCCCGTTGCGCTCGACCACTACCGCGGTTCCATCGTCGAGCGGATGCGCCAGCGCAATCGGCGCATGGATCCATTGCAAGCCGAACTCTTCGAGAGGCAGGCTGCGGAAAAACGCCGTCGAGGCCGCCATCGGATGCACGGCCGAGCACACGTCGTGCCGGAAGCCGGGCAAGGTTAGCTCTTTTGTCCGCGCTCCCCCGCCGATCTCCTCCTCGGCCTCGAACACCTTCACCGTCCCGCCCGCCTGCGCCCACACGATAGCAGCCGCCAGCCCGTTCGGACCGGACCCTATGACGATGGCGCGACGCCCGTTCATAATCTGTGCATCCGCTGTGGATTTCCCGCCATCCAAGGCGCAGCGCTGCGGAAATCCTCAGCCTCGTGCACAACCGTCCTCTCCCGGAGACCGCCTTCCACAGCCTAGGCGTCCGCGTAAGTTCTTGGGCGAAAGTAGGTTAGCTGAGATTTCCGCAAAGTCTTCCTCTCTACGGCTGCTGCTTTTTATTCTTATCTATTTATATCTTCGTCGCAGTTGTGGAGCGAAGATGGCATCGCCTCGGCGGAAGAGGGTTCGAGCCGCTTCCAATCCTGAGTCGCTTGCTGCAGTTGCCGGCACAGACCCGCAACCGTGTCCCTGACCTCGGCACCCACGGCGGCATCCGCCTGGGTCACCCCGGATAACAGCCGCGCCTGGCGCAGATCAATATGCCCGACCGTGGCCTGCAATTTCTGCAGCGACTTGCTGGGATTGCGCTGCCGCGCGGCCGAGATCGCATCGTAGACATGGACGCTGCCCTTGAGCCCGTCCACGAGGTTCTGGGCCACGCCCAGTTGCTGCTGCAGATCAGCCTGGGTGACCTGAGTGAGGCGCGGGTCCAGCTTCACCGTCAGCGGGACGGAGTAGTTTTGACCTCCCGCGGTGAGTACCAGCTTGTACGTTCCAGGAACCACCATCGGCCCTTGTGGTTCGTGCCAGGGTGTGTTGTGCGGAATGGCATGATCGGCCAACGTGTACTCGAAGTAGTCCCGCTGCAGCCCAAAATACGTGAACAGGATGTGGGGCGGGTCCGGGTAGCGAAGGTTCCACACAAAGCGGTTCAGCCCGGCATGGTCGGGAAGAATTTGTGGCGGCGCCAGCCAGTAATTGGGCACGTTGACCATGTACGGCGGCTTCTCAGGGCCGTGATTGGAGTACGAATTCACCAGCCGCCCCTGGCTGTCGTAAATGCTCAGCTTGAGTTCCCCAACCGGCGCCGACAGGGAGTAGTCAAGAATTGCCCCGTCCGGAGGGTTCGGCGTGTGCGGTTCGCCTGGATTTATCGGTGTGTCGGTGTAGTCATCCCACTGCAAACGGATCGCGGACTCCGGGCGGAAGAGGTGAGCCGCTTCCTGGCTGACTTCAACCGACAATTGTCGTAAAGAGGCGATGTCGTCCAGCGACCAGAGCCCGCGGCCAAACGTCGCTAGTACCAGATCGTTGTGCCGAATCTGCAGGTCGCGGCAGGACGACGCCGGCAGGTTCAGCTCCAGCGATTCCCAGTTCCTGCCCCCGTCAAATGACACGTAGACCCCTGCATTTGCTGCCGCAAACAGGAGGCTCTTGTCCTTTGGATCTTGGCGGATGGCATTCACCCGTCCCGGCAGTCCGCCCACAACCGCCGTCCAGGTTCTACCATTGTCGTCAGTTCTATAGACATCCGGCCCGCCCGGTGCTGGGCCGAACCGCACCCCCTGCTTCACCGCAAACGCTACACTGGCGTTTTCCTGCCCGGGTTCGATCATCCCGACCGCACCCTTGAATCCTGGCGGCGTCACATCCCGCCATGTACTACCATTATCGGTCGTGAGCTGGACTTTGCCGTCTGATGTCCCCACCCATATCTCAGCGTGGTTCACCGGCGAAGGGGCGATGGTACTGATCGCGCCCTTGCCGGCGCTCAGATCCGGGCTGATCGCCTTCCAGTGCATGCCGCCGTCGCTCGTGGCCAGCACGTACTGCGTGCCCAGCAGCAGCGTTTGCGGATCGCCGGGCAGAAACTCCATGGGCATCGAGCCGGACTCGCGGTATTTCGGGTTGCGTGCAAACACATGCACCGACTGGCCGGTGATGAAGTCGGTGCGCAGTACGCTGCCGAACCATCCGGTGGCGTAGACGATGTTGGGGTGAAGCGGATCGGGCGTGATCCGGGCGCTTTCAAACCCGTTCGTGGTCCGCCAGTCGCGGTAGGTGATCTCGCCGTCGTTGGCGCGGATCGGCACGTCCACGGTGCCACTGTCCTGCTGCGAGGCGTAGAGATGGAACGGAAACTGGTTATCGGTCGAGACGTTGTACATCTGCCCGGTGGGCTGGTTGTACCAGCTCGTCCACCTGTGGCCGCCGTTCATGCTGATTTCCGTGCCCTGATCCACGGCCAAGCCCATGCGCAACGGATTGCGCGGATCAATCCAGAGAGCGTTGACATCATCCCCGCTGGGCGCACCGGCCCAGGCCTGCCAGCTCGAGCCGCCATCCTGAGACCAGTAGGCCGCCGTTTCCATGGCGTAGAGCACGCTCGCGTTGCTGGGGTTCACGTAGATGTGAAAAAACTGCCCGCCCCCGACCAGGCGCGGATCATGCGACGTCGCGGCCCAGGTTGCGCCGCCATCGTCGGACCGGAAAACGCCCTGGGCCATGTAGGCGTAGACGCGCTGCCCGTGCGAGCCCGGCGCCACCGCCAGCCCCACGCGCCCGCGGCCCGAGGCGGGCAGACCGCGGCCGGCCACCGCCTTCCATGAGCGTCCGCCATCGCGGCTGCGATAGATGGGCAGCGCCGGGCGGATTGAAGGAGCGGAGAAAGAGAACCGCCGCGGACGCGTATAAAAAGCCGCGTAAAGCACGCGCGGCGCGTCCAGCGCCGCTTCGATATCCACGGCGCCGCCGCCGGCCGTCGTGGCCTCGAGTACCACCGCCCAGGTGCGCCCGCCGTCGCTCGAGCGGCTGATGCCCTCATCGGAGGCGGCCAGCACCAACTGCGGATTCGACGCGTCCAGCCATACGTCGGCCACCAGATGATCTTGGAGCGCCACCAGGTGCAGGCTCGCGCCCGCATCGGTCGAGCGGTACAATCCCGTGGGCCCGGCGCTGCCGCCGGCGCTGCTGACGGCCACATAGAGCAATCCGTCCGGTCCCGCCGCCAGCGCCCCAATGCCGGTCAGGCGCTCCGGATCGCTAATGCAATGCCACGTGCGGCCGCCGTCGTCGGTTTTCCACACCCCGCTGGCAGCCGTGCCCATGTAATAAATGGCCGGACTCCCGGGCACCCCCACCACCGAGGTCCCTTTTCCCCCGCGCATGGTTCCCAGCAGCCGCCAGTGCAGCCCGGCATACATTTGCGGATTGACCTGTGCCAGCGCCGTAATTCCGGCCAGGCTCACGAGACACACCAACAAGCGAAGGTAGCGCATACGAGCTCCTCTCCCCGAACAGACTATCTCAGGCGGCCTGTGCGCGGGTCGCACGGCCCGGCCGCGCGGGGCCCCGCGCCAGTTCCCCGCGCCCGTGAATGCCTGTTAATTCCGGCAGTTCGGCAGGCGGAACGCCCCGATCCGTGTGGTCGAGCCCGGCGCCCCGGCCTTCAGGTAGTCACCCACGTACCAGAACGTGCAGTCATCGCTGGGGTCCATCGCCGTCGTGGTGTAGTCCTCCCAGCGATTGTGACTCTGGGCGCCCTGCCCCACCGCCAAAACCGCCTCCTGCGTCGTCAGTTGCCCGAGCGGATCGCCCGCCCGCCGCGCCGCAAAGCGCTGCCCCGGGTACACGTCGGCGCCGCCGTAGGAGTAGCCGACGCCGATGTCGCCGAACTTGTCCATGTCCATGCTCGCCATCCAGCGATAGTGCCCGTCGGGCGCGTACGTGCCCTGCTGATACAGCACCGGCTCCCCCTGCCCGTTCAGCCGGAATTCGTACCACCGCACCCCGCCCGTGTCGGCCGACGTATCCACCGAATCCTCGGCCAGAACGGACTGGTGCCCGTCCCAGTTCCGGTACACCAGACGCTGCATCAATTTGTCGCCTTGCGAGTCGAGATAGCTGTGCGAGTTCAGTTGCGGCACGCAATTGCTCAACTGCCCGTTGCACAGAAAATGGTACGGCGCCACCGCGATCTGGTGCCCGCGCGAAACGTAGGTTTTGCTGGGGTTCTTCCAGTTCACGTGAACCTGGTACCAGTACAGAACCTCGCCATCGTAAATTCCCTTCAGTTGCGTTCCGCCGTTGGCCATGAGCAGGTTGGGCTCGCCCGCCGGCGGCGGCGTGGGGCCGTCCACGTCGGCGTTGTTGAGGAAGCTGGCGCCGTCAATCACCACGCACTGTTCCGTCGCCGGCTCGCCCTTCAGCATGCGGGCGCGGTCAGCAATGCAGTCCTGCTTCTGGATCATGCCGTCGCCCGAGCTGGTCGGCACGTAGTAGCCGTTGGGCCAGACCGCCGGACGCGGATAGTCCGGAAAATTCGGCCGGTCAAATTCGTAGCGATAGTACGTCCCCAACGCGTTCGCGCTCGTGCTCACCGCGTAGCACATGCCGTAGGGTCCGCGCGGCTGCCCCTGCGGCCGGGAAAAGATCGGCATCACGAACAGCCAGCGGTGCGCCAGTTGGTCGTAGCGCACCACCGCGTCGCCGTTGTTGCTGGTCGCGCAGCGCCCGGCGAAGCCCTCGAAGATCGTGTTGGTAGGCACGTCCCCGTACAGCAGCTTACCCTGCTTGTTGAACACCGCCATCCGCGAATTGATAATCTGCACCACCTGCGTGGGTCCGACCGCCAGGCTCAGGTCCATGGCGCCAAAGCCGTGCCGTGCGCGGGCCACCGCGCTGGGCGAAAGCTCCGGCGCCCCCGGCGGCGGCGGAAGGGGCGGCGTCAGTCCCTGGAACCCGTACCCCAGCCCGTCAAAGCTGGCCACGATTTCCGGCGCCGGCCGCGTGCCCAACGCCCGCTGCTCGACCGACCGCCCCGCCTCGCCGATTTCGGGAAACGCCGGCGGCAGCTTCGGTGGCGGCGGCGGCGCGGTGGCTGCGTGCGCCAGCCGGAACGCCCGCAGCGCCGCCCCGGTCAGCCGCGGCCGCATGAACCGCCGCCGCGGCGCTGGCGGAGCCGTGCCCAGTCCTGCGCCCGGCCCCGATCCAGGCCCTGGTCCCGCCGCTGCCGCAACGGCGGCGCTCTCCACCATGGCGTGCACCACGCCCTCCGGCGGCGCGTACGCCCCCGTCCGTTGATGGAAGCCGGCCGCCTGCTGCAGTGGCGCCGAAACGTCCCGCGTCACCGCGGCATGCACCCGCACCGTCGGACGTGGTGTCCAATTTATGAGGAGCAGCAACCCCAGTCCCAGGACGGGGAGATAGAGCAGACGGCGAACTCCAGCGATCATGGGTGTAAGCCTCCTTCTAATTGCGTTCCTTCCCTCGGTTTTCCGCTACACTGAGTCCCACATGGGTGATCAGGCGATCCCGCGCCAGTCCTTGGCCTCGGCCGTGGCCGAGAAGCTGCGCGAGAAGATCATCGTGGGCGAGTTGCGCGAAGGCGAGCAACTGCGGCAGGACTCCATCGCCGCCGAGCTTCAGGTCAGCCGCATCCCCGTGCGCGAGGCCTTCCGCCAGCTCCTGGCCGAGGGCCTGATCTCGATTGTCCCCAACCGTGGCGCCGTCGTCTCCGCCCTGGAACCGGCCGAGGTCGAGGAGCTGTTCCAGATGCGCGCCGTGCTCGAGTGCGAAGTCCTGCGCGCCTCCATCCCCCACCTCACCGAGGCCGACTTTGCCGCCGCCACTGCCATTCACGAGCGCTTCCGCCGCGACGTGCTGGGCAAAGAGACGGTAATCAGCTCCTGGGGGCGCTTGAACACCCAGTTCCACTCCCTTTTGTACTCGGGCGCCGCCCTGCCCCAGTTCAAGTCCGTGCTGCGCACCATCAACAACAACGGCGAACGCTACACCCGCGTGCAGATGTTTCTCACCGCCGGCAGCGAGCGCGCCGTGGCCGAGCACGCGCGCCTGCTCGAACTCTGCCGCGCGCGCGACATCGAGACCGCCTGCGATTTCCTGGTGCAACACGTGCGCAACGCCGGGCGTTCCCTGCGGGAGCTGCTCGAGAGCCGCCGCGAAGCGCCTTAACATCGCTAACTCCGCTAACTCCGCGTCCGCTGCCCGTTGCGCAGCCGCCATATCCCCAACGGATTCGCCTCCTGCAGCTCCGGAGGCAGAGCGAAGTCCGGCATGTCCTGATAGCACACCGGCCGCGCAAAGCGCAGGATGGCGCGCGTGCCCACCGACGACGCTCCCAGCGAGGTGGCCGAATACGGCCCGCCATGCACCATGGCCGGCGAGACCGCCACGCCC
The DNA here is from genome assembly GCA_050745525.1 of Terriglobales bacterium. Classification (GTDB taxonomy): domain Bacteria; phylum Acidobacteriota; class Terriglobia; order Terriglobales; family SCQP01; genus SCQP01. The sequence goes on from JBOGKL010000441.1 coordinate 13,973, forward strand.
GTCGGAAAGCCGTTGACCACCAGCCGCCCCACATGGGTCTCCAGCCGCGTGAGCAGTTCCCGCTGCGCGCGCAAGTCCTCGTCGGTGCCGTGGACCGTGGCAGTGAGATGGCCCCCCAGCGCTCCGGCCACCCGCAGTAATTCCTCCTGCCCTGCATAGCGGACGGCCAGCGTGGCCGGGCCGAATAATTCCTCTCCCAATTGCGGCTGCTCCAGCAGGCGCGCCGCCGAGGTCTCAAACAGCCAGGCGGACAGCGCTGTGTCCGCCGGACGCGCCAGCGTGGCCACGTGCGCGGTGGCGCCGCGCGCGGCCGCCCCCGCTTGAAAACTGCGCGCGATGGCCTCCGTCAGCAGCGTAAACGCGGGCGCCTCGGCCATGAGCGATCCCAGCGTGCGCAAAAAGCCGTCGCCCGCGCTCCCCGCCGGCACCAGCACCAGTCCGGGCTTGGTGCAGAACTGCCCCGCTCCCAGCGTCACCGATTGCGCCAGGCCCGCGGCAATCTCAGCTCCCCGCTGGGCCAGCGCCTCGGGCAGCAGAAACACCGGGTTCACGCTCCCCATCTCCGCGTACACGGGAATCGGTTCGGGCCGCGCCGCGGCCAGATCCATCAGCTTGCGTCCCGCCCGCAGCGAGCCCGTGAACCCCACCGCGCGCACGGCCGGATGCTGCACCAGCGCCGCCCCGACGGCGATGCCCTCTTCCAGCAGCAGCGAGAACACGCCCTCCGGCATCCGGCAGCGCGCCGCCGCCGTGCAGATCGCCTCCCCCGCGAGCGCGCTCGTGCCCGGATGCGCCGGGTGCGCCTTCACGATCACCGGATTCCCCGCCGCTAGCGCCGAGGCCGTGTCCCCGCCCGCGACGGAAAAGGCGATGGGAAAATTGCTCGCCCCAAACACCGCCACCGGCCCCAGCGACCGCAGCATGCTGCGCAGGTCGGGTTGCCGCGGCGCCCCCGGCCCGGCGTTTCCGGCGGCCATCGCGCTGTCCACCCGCGCGTCCACCCACGAGCCCTCCTCGACCAGCGCGGCAAACATCCGCAGTTGCGCGCACGTCCGCCCCGTCTCCCCCTGCAACCGCGCCTCCGGCAGTGCCGTCTCCAGCCCCGCCCGGCCTGTCAGAGCCCCCTTGCGCGCTTCCAGTTCCTCGGCGATGGCGCGCAAAAATGCGCCCCGTTCCGCCCCGCTCGTTTTGCCGTAGGTGTCGGCGGCCGCCTCCGCCAGCGCCCCGGCGCGCTCCAGTTCCTCCGCCCCGGCGGCGTGAAATGCCGGCTCCAACGGCGCGCCCGTGGCCGGATTGCGCGCGCGGAAGGTCTCCTCCCCCTCGGGCGCCATCTGCCGGCCCAATAACGACCGCGTCGGAATTTCGCTCTGGCTCATCCCGCCTGCACCGGTTGCGGTTGCGGCCGGTTGCGGAGTGCGGCCCGCATCGTCGCCAAAGCCGCCGCGCGCTCCTCTCCCACCAGCTCCAGTCGCGGCGGCCGCATCCGTTCGTTCCCCAGCCCCGCTTCCTGCTGCAGCAGCTTGATCAATTGCACAAACTTCGGCACCGTATCCATACGCAGCAGGGGCAGCAGCCACCGGTACAGCTCCTCGGCCTGCTCCCCATCCCCGTTCTCGGCGGCGCGAAATAGTGCCACGGTCTCTTCCGGCAGGGCATTGGCGACTCCGGCGATCCATCCCACCGCCCCCATCGCCATGCCCTCGAGCACGCAATCGTCCACGCCCACCAGAATCTGTAACCGTTCTCCGCAGAGTGCGCGTATCGCCGTCACCCGCCGCGCGTCGGTGCTCGACTCCTTCACCGCCGCCAGGTTCGCGTGCTCTTCTGCCAGCTCGACAACCTGTTCCGGAAGAAAATCCGTTCCGTACGCCACCGGGTTGTTGTACAGCATGCACGGCAGCTTGGTCGCGCGCAGTATCGCGCTGATGTGCGCCTTCATCTCGCGCCAGTCGCCGTGATAGACGTAGGGCGGCAGCACCATCAGTCCCCGGCTGCCAACGCTTTCGGCTTCCCGCGCCAGGGCCACGGCGTCGCTCGTGCTCAGCGCCGAAATCCCCGCCACCACGGGCGCGGAATCACCCAGCTCCCCCACCAGCGTCTCCAGCAGCGCGCGTTTCTCCTCCCGTTGCAGCGTGGCCGCTTCGCCGAGGGAGCCGAGCGCCACGATTCCCGTGCATCCGGCCGTAACCATGCGCCGCGCGTGCGCGGCTACAAACCTTAAGTCCAATGCTCGGTCGCTATCAAAACAACTCGTGATGGCAGGCAAGACGCCGGTCCACTTCATGTTCTGATGGTCCTTTATTCGCTCTCCGTATACGCGAGCTTATACAATATACCAATCCGCGCCCAGCGCCGATTTAGAATGAGGCTGTTTATTCAGATTGAAATGAGGCTGTTTAGCCGTGCTTAAAATAAGGCTGTTTGGCCGAGCTTAAAACGAGGCTGTTTGGCCACTATCTCCATTCTCGATTCCCACACCGCCGGTGAACCCACGCGTTTGGTCCTCGCCGGTGGACCCGATCTGGGCTCCGGTCCCCTCGCCGAGCGTCTCGAGCGCTTCCGCCGCGATCATGACGATTTCCGTTCCGCCGTGGTCTGCGAACCGCGCGGTTCCGACGTCGTGGTCGGCGCTCTGCTCTGTCAGCCCCAGGACCCGGGCTGTGCCGCCGGAGTGATCTTTTTCAACAACGTCAGCTACCTCGGCATGTGCGGCCACGGCACAATCGGGCTCATTGCCTCGCTCGCCCATCTCGGCCGCATTCAGCCCGGCCCGCACCGCATTGAGACCCCGGTCGGGGAGGTGCAGGCGACGCTGCACGAATCGGGCGAGGTGACCGTGGCCAACGTGGCCAGCTATCGCCATCGCGCTGGTGTCGAGCTCGACGTGCCCGGATATGGCCATGTGTGCGGCGACATCGCCTGGGGCGGAAATTGGTTCTTTCTGGTCACCGGGCACTCCCACCCCTTCACGCTCACGCTCGAGAACGAGGGGGCACTAACCGCCTACACGCACGCCATCCGCCAGGCCCTGGAAGCGGCCTACATCACCGGCGCCGAAGGCGGGCTGATTGACCATATCGAGCTCTACGGCCCCTCGCCCCTCGGCGCCGATAGCAAGAACTTTGTGCTCTGCCCCGGCCTGGCCTACGATCGCTCGCCCTGCGGCACCGGCACCAGCGCCAAGCTGGCCTGCCTGGCCGCGGATGGCAAGCTCCAGCCCGGCCAGAGCTGGCGCCAGGCCGGCATCCTCGACACTGAATTCCGGGGCTCGATTGAAATCCGTCACGGGGTGCTATATCCTTCAATTACAGGACGCGCCTGGGTCACCGCGCGAGCCGAATTGCTGCGCGACCCCGGCGATCCGTTCCGGAACGGCATCGGCGGATGAGCCCATCCCACGTCATCGTCGTCGGCGCAGGCATCGTAGGCGCGGCCTGCGCCGATGCCTGCGCGCGCGCCGGCATGCAGGTCACCGTAGTTGAGGCCTCCGGCATCGGCGGCGGCGCCACCGCCGCTGGCATGGGCCACCTCGTGGTGATGGACGATTCGCCCGCGCTGCTCGCCCTGACCTCCCGCTCCGTCCAGCTCTGGCGCGCGCTCGCGCCCCAGTTGCCCACCGCCGCCGAGTACATGCCCTGCGGCACCATCTGGGTCGCCTCCGACGCCATGGAAATGGAGGAGGCCGCGCGCAAGCTCGCCCGCTACCGCGAGCACGATATTGAAGCGGCGATGCTCGATGCCCCCGCTCTCGCCCGCCAGGAACCGCACCTGCGCAAGGGCTTGGCCGGAGGCCTGCTCGTCCCCGGCGATTCGGTCCTCTATCCGCCCGTGGCGGCCGGGTTTCTGCTCGCCCGCTCGGGCGTCACCGTGCGCCTCGGAGCCCGCGTCGTCTCGCTCGGCCAGGGCGTGGTCCGCCTCCACGACGGCTCCATTCTGCGCGCTCCGGCCATCCTCAACGCCACCGGCGTCGCCGCCGCCTCGCTCACCCCCGGCCTGCCCGTGCGCGCCCGCATGGGCCACCTGCTGATCACGCAAAGCTATCCCGGATGGCTGCGCCATCAGCTCGTCGAGCTCGGCTACTGCAAAAGCGCCCACGATCAGCAGGAAGAATCGGTGGCCTTCAACGCCCAGCCCCGCGCCACCGGCCAGGTCCTGATCGGCTCCTCGCGCCAGTTCGTGGCCAACACCCAAGCCGCCCTCATGGATCGCTCGATGCTGGCGCGCATGCTCCGCCGCGCCCAGTTGTACATGCCCACGCTCGCCGGCTTGAGCGCCCTGCGCACCTGGACCGGCTTCCGCGCCGCCACCCCCGACGCGTTGCCGCTCATCGGACCCTCGCCCGCCGATCCCTCCCTCTGGCTCGCCACCGGACACGAAGGCCTCGGCATCACCACCGCCCTCGCTACCGCCGAACTCCTTGCCGCGCTGCTTTCCGGCGCCCCCGCGCCGATAGCCCCCGAGCCCTATTTCCCCGCGCGCTTCCTCGAAACCCCGCACCGCTTAGCCACGGCGCAGTCAGCCAAAGACGCATATGCTCATCACGATTGATGGTCGCAAAGTAGACGTCCAACCCGGCGTCACCGTGGCCGCCGCCGTCGTCGCCGCCGCGGGCTCAACCCGCCGCTCCGTGCGCGGCGAGGCGCGCGCCCCGCTGTGCGCCATGGGCACCTGCTTTGAGTGCCGCGTCACCATCAACGGCCGCGCCCACCAGCGCGGCTGCCAGATCCAAGCCGCACCCGGCATGGATATTGCGACAACTGTAGTACCAGAGTGCAGCGACATCTCCCTCGGCCACGGCCACCGCGCCGCCGATGTGGTCATCGTCGGCGCGGGTCCGGCCGGCCTGGCTGCGGCCGCCGCCGTGGTTAATGCCGGCCGCCGTGCCATCGTTGTGGACGACAACCCTGCCGCCGGCGGCCAAATCTGGCGCGCCGGCGCGCCGCCGCTTTCCCCCAGCATCGAGCTCCACTGCCGCACGCGCATCGTGGATCAGCCCGCCGCGGGCCTGCTGCGCGCGGAAACTCCCGACGGCATCGCCGATTTCGCTTTCAACTCGCTCGTCCTGGCCACCGGCGCGCGCGAGCGCTTTCTCCCCTTTCCTGGCTGGACCCTCCCGCACGTCCTCGGCGCCGGAGGCTTGCAGGCCATGGTGAAAGGCGGCTTGCCCATTTCTGGCAGGCGCGTGGTCGTGGCCGGCACCGGACCGCTATTGCCGCTCGTCGCCGCCTACTTGCGCCAGCACGGCGCCACGATTCTCGCCATCTGCGAGCAGGCGGAGGCGAAGGCGATGATGCAGTTCCTGCCGCAGTTGCCCCCGTCCAAGGTCCTCGAGCTGATGAAACTCGCTCCGGTGCTGGCCGGCATCCCGGTCTGGACCAGCACCTGGCCAATCGAGGCGCAACCAGGCGAGGTGACGCTAAGCCGCTGGGGCAAGCCCAAGCGCCTCGCCTGCGATTATCTGGCCTGCGGCTTTCATCTGGTACCCAACGTCGAGATGGCGCTGTTGCTCGGCTGCGCCATGCAGAACGGATGCGTGGTGGTCAACGACCGCCAGCAAACAAACGTCGCCGGCGTTTACTGCGCTGGCGAGCCGACCGGCGTCGGAGGAGTCGAGCTGGCGCAGGCGGAAGGCACGATCGCCGGATTAGCGGCCGCGGGCGTGCCCCTCGATGACCCCCGCTACAAAAAGCCGCGCAAGCGCCGCGACCTCTACCGCCGCTTTGCCGAGCGACTCGACGAGGTCTGCCGCCTGCGTCCCGAGCTGCGCGACATGCCCACGGCCGACACCATCGTCTGCCGCTGCGAAGACGTCACCTGGGGCCAGCTCACCTCCCACCCCGACGCGCGCGCCGCCAAGCTCCTCACCCGCTGCGGCATGGGCCCTTGTCAGGGCCGCGTCTGCGCCACCGCCTGCGAATTTCTCCTGGGCTGGTCCGCTCCCGCCGTCCGCCCCCCGCTTTACCCCGCCCCCGTCGCCGCCCTCGCCGCATCGGCGGACGCCAAATAGCTAGGACCGGCGCCAATCAATCCTCCGGCTCCGTTAGCAGCGCCTCCGCCTCACGCATAAGAACCGGCAAGTCGTCGTGTACAGCAGTCCATACCGCGCTTGCCTCAACGGCCGAATAGGCGTGGATGAGAAGGTTACGGAACGCGATAATGTCGCGATATTCCGATATCCGCCCGGCAACCTCGGGCTGCTCTCGCGCCAACCGCACCATCGCCTCGCCGATGATCCCGAACTCCCGCTCCACGGCCGCGCGGAGCTGCGGATCACCCTCGAAGCTCGCGAAATCCCGCTCGCCCAGGAAATCCAACAGCAGGCGCCCCGCGTGCACAATGTCGTGCAGGTACTTCTTTGCTCTAACCTGCATACAGAAGCGTGCGCGTTTCGTCCACGGTTCGCTGAAAATATGGGTTTTCGAACGGTTTGTCGGAAACGAGATCCACACGTCGCCCGAAGAGCCCCTCCAGCGATTCCAACAGCCCGAAATAGGCGCGGCCGTATCGCAGGGGATCGGACTCGGCAAACCTCACTAAAAAATCCAGGTCACTGCGGTTCGGGTCAAACTTCGTCCCCGTGGCTGAGCCGAACAGCTCCAGACGGCTGACGCGAAACCGGCGGCACAATTCCTCAATTTCCGCCCGCTTCTCCGCCACCATCGGGTGCATGCCCTTAGGTTCGCACAGAAAGCTCAAGCTCGGCGCCCAGCGCGGCCGCCAGGTTGCTGCGGGCGCAGCTTGCCGCTCCTTGCGCTCGGACATAAGTAGCCCCGCGGCTACTCCGCGCCAGCCCGTCCTATAATCAGGGCGTGCGCGGACCAGCACAGGCGGGCGATGACGCATTGCGGGATACTTCCCCGGAGATTCGCGAAATGCAGTTTGCCCGTTGGCGGCAAATGACGCCGGCAGAAAAGCTGGCCCAGACCGATATGCTGCGGGCCAGCGTGCTGCATTTGGCGCGCATCGGCCTGCGCATGCGCTATCCGGCCGCTAGCGAGCGGGAGATCTTTCTGCGCGGGGCCGAGCTTTCCCTCGGCCCCGCGCTGGCGCGCACGGTCTATCCCGAGATCACCTGGCCGGCATGAGCGCGCCATACCGGGATACCGCCGCGGTGGCGCTGCTCGTCGGCGCGGCACTCGAGGCCTGCGGCATCCGCTACGCCATCGGAGGCTCGCTCGCCTGGACCGCGCTTATCTCGAGGCCCAGGCTGCGACGCTTGGCGTCGCCGATCTGCTGACGCGGGCCCTGGAGACGTAAGCACGCCGCCGACATCCGTCCACACCGTCCAGTGCCCGACGGAGACCCCGCCTTGGTACGCTACCCAGGCCCGTCCGCAACGAACCAGCCTATTCGGAAGAGGCCGGCAGCAGCGGAAACCCCTCTTTTGTGGCTGCGGTGCGCAAGCGCTCGTCCAGACACACAAACGGGAGTGTCACAGGCCGATATTGCGCCGCAAGGATGGCCGCCGCCAACTGCAATGCGTCGGCCGCGCGCAGCGGATGCACCCGCACCAGGCGAATGGCAAGAGCTTTGATTTCTTCCCCGGGCGCGATCACGCTCCAGCCGCGTTGCGCCTGCTCCAAAATGCCGTACAGCACGGCAAAGCCGGCCCCTTGCCGTCCGTTACGTTCCAGCCGCGCCAGCGCCGAGGCGCACTCCACTCCACTTGCCCACCAGACCACAATGTCCTCCGGCGGGAACTGCCGCAGCTCCGCCGATCGCTCCTCATGCACCAGCAATGGAATCAGCGCCGAACTGTCCCAGAATCTCACCGGCCCTCATCCCGCTCCTCGAGCAGGGCTTGCAGCACGGAGGCGCCCTTCGGCAGTTTGACCAGCGGGCGCGTATAGAAGTCGCGCGGCAGCGGCTCGCTGGCGGGCATCAGTACGCCCCGCCGCTCCAAATCCGCGATGCGTCCCTCCTGTTCGGCCGCTGCACTAAAGTCGGTCGCCTCCAGCCGCGCCACCGGACGGCCCCGGTCGAGGATCACTACCGGCCCGCCACGCAAGCCGTCAATCAGCTTGCTCAGGTTATTCTTGGCATCCGTGATACTGGCCGTTTTCACAAAGCCATTATAGCTTGAACGCCCGCGGCTAAATGTCCAGGTTCTTCACGTCCAGCGCGTGCTTCTCGATGAACTCGCGCCGCGGACCCACCTCATCGCCCATCAACGTCGAGAAAATCTCCTCGCACGCCAGCAGGTCCTCCAGCTTCACCACCAGCAGCGAGCGCCGCGCCGGGTCCATCGTCGTCTCCCACAGTTGGTCCGAGCGCATCTCCCCCAGCCCCTTGTAGCGCTGCACGCTGAACAAGCGCTTGCCTTCCTCGAGAATCGAGGCCAGCAGCGCCCGCCCGTCGGCCATCTCCGCCGGCGCTCCCTCGCCGTCGGCCAGCTGGAAGGGCGGATGGTTGTGCTCGGCAATCAGCTTGCCGCTGCGCATCGCCTGCCGGAACTCGGGCAGCGTCACCAGCGCCGCATTCACCACGTGCTCCAGTTGGTTGCGGTCCTTGTAGCGCAGCTCCCACAGGTCGTGCTCCTCGTCGAAGACCGCCGCCGCCGCAGTTACCCCCGGCGCCTTCTCGAAGCGCCCGGCCAGCGCCCGCACCGCATCGGCGGAGGCGAAATCGGCCTTTTTCTCCAGCCCCGACTCCAGCGCCAGTTGCGTCAGCTCGGGCGCGCGCAGCTTGCGGTCCGCCTTGTCGAAGTGCGCGTAGTACTCGTTCAGGTTCACCAGGAAGCGGCTCAGCGCCGCTCCTTTCAACTCCGCCCCGCCTTCTCCGTAGCGCAGCCCCCGGTCCTCGGTGATGCGCCGCATCATCACGCTGACATATTCCTTGTCGTCTTTGATGTACTGCTCGCTCTTGCCCTTCTTGATGCGGTACAGCGGCGGCTGCGCGATGAACACGTTGCCGCGCTCAATGAGCACCTTCATGTGGCGGAAGAAAAACGTCAGCAGCAGCGTGCGGATGTGGCTGCCGTCCACGTCGGCGTCGGTCATGAGGATGACCTTGGCGTAGCGCAGCTTGGCGTAGTCCAGGTCCTCCGCCGCCGGCCCGATGCCGGTGCCCAGCGCCGTGATCAGCGCCCGGATCTCCTCGTGCCCGAGCATCTTGTCGTAGCGCGCCTTCTCCACGTTCAGGATCTTGCCCTTCAACGGCAGAATCGCCTGGTAGCGCCGGTCGCGCCCCTGCTTGGCCGTGCCCCCGGCCGATTCCCCCTCCACGATGAACAGCTCCGAGCGCTGCGGATCGCGCTCGCTGCAGTCGGCCAGCTTGCCCGGCAGCCCGCCCGAGTCCAGCGCCCCCTTGCGCCGCGTCAGGTCGCGCGCCTTGCGCGCCGCCTCGCGCGCCCGCGCCGCCTCCACCGCCTTGAGAATAATGCGCCGCGCCACCGCCGGGTTGTGGTCGAAATACTCGCCCAGCTTCTCGTTGATCAGCGCCTCCACCTGCCCCTTGATGTCGCTGTTCAGCTTGCCCTTCGTCTGCCCCTCAAACTGCGGCTGCGGCAGCTTCACCGACACCACCGCCACCAGCCCCTCGCGCACGTCGTCGCCGGTGAGATTTTCCTTCAGGTCCTTGAACAGGTTCGCCTGCTGCCCGGTGGCATTGATGGTGCGCGTCAGCGCACTGCGGAACCCCGACAGGTGCGCGCCCCCGTCCACGGTGTTGATGTTATTGGCGAAGCTGAACAGCACCTCGCTGTAGCTGTCGTTGTACTGCAGCGCCACTTCCATCTGCAGCGTGCCCCCGTTCATCGCCCGCTCCCCTTCCATGTGGATGGGCTTGTCGTGCAGCACCTGCTTGCCCCGGTTCAAATGCCGGATGAACTCGGTGATCCCGCCCGCGTACTGGAACTCGGCTGTCTTCTCCGTGCGCTCGTCGTGCAGCGCGATCTTCAGCCCGCGGTTCAGAAAGCTCAGCTCGCGCAACCGGTTCGCCAGCGTGTCGAAGTTGTACTCGGTGGCGGTGAAGATTTCCGTGTCCGGCTTGAAGTCAATCTTGGTGCCGCGCTTCGACGTCTTGCCCGCCTTCTTGATCGGACCCAGGATCTCCCCGCGCGCAAACGATTGCGTCCAGGTGTAGCCGTCGCGCCAGACCTCGAGATCGAGCGACTCCGACAGCGCGTTCACGCAGCTCACCCCCACGCCGTGCAGCCCGCCGGAGACCTTGTAGCTTGAGGAATCGAACTTGCCCCCCGCGTGCAGCTTCGTCATCACCACCTCGGCCGCCCCGCGCATCTCCCCGTCCACCTCCATCTGGTCCACCGGGATCCCGCGCCCGTTGTCCACCACGGTGATGGAGTTGTCCGTGTGGATCGTCACCTCGACCGCGTCGGCATAGCCCGCCAGCGCCTCGTCCACCGAGTTGTCCACCACCTCGTAGACCAGATGGTGCAGCCCCATCTCTCCGGTCGAGCCGATATACATCGCCGGGCGCTTGCGCACCGCCTCCATCCCGCCCAGCACTTTGATCGAAGATGCCGAATAGGTATCGGCTTCGGCGGCGACATCCAAAATCGGCGGTTCTTTTGTGCTCACAATGCTCCCCGCAGGGCCGTGGAGGTGCCCTGGTCAGGCCCGGATTCTTGCTCAAAAGGCCTAGTTCAGAATAGCACGCGGAGCCGCGTTTTCCAAGCCCTGGAGGCGCTCTAAGTACATGAAAAATCAGAGCCTTGCCCCGCCCGGCCCCGGTCTGTCAGATGCGCATCGGCATGACCACGTAACGGTAGTTCTTCCCCTCCGCGCTCGCCGGGCGCAACTGCGCCGCCGAGGACTCGTCCTTGAACTCCAGCAAGATCGCTTCCTCGTCCACCACCTGCAGAAAATCCTCCAGGTAGACGGCGTTGAACCCGATCACCGCCGCTTCCCCGTCGTAGTCGCTGTCGAGCTCCTCCTCGGATTCCCCCATGTCGCTGCTCGAGGCCGTCAGCACCACCTTGCCCGCCTCAATCCGCACCCGGATCGCGTGCGAGCGCTCGTCGGCAAATTGCGCCACGCGCGCAATCGAGGCCGCGAACTCCTCCCGCGGCAGCGTCAGCGAGCGCAGTTGCGCCTTGGGCAGCACGGCTTCGTAGTTGGGGAACTGTCCCGTCAGCTTGCGCACGCTCAGCAACCGCGTCGCCCCGGCCTCGCCGGCGCCGGCCACGCGGAAATACAAGTGCGTCTCATCCTGCGCAAACTCGATCGGCGCCTCATCCTCCAGCGCCTCGATCATGCTCGCCAGCTCGCCCATCGCCTTTCTCGGCACCAGCGCCTTGATCTCCCCGCTTACTCCTCCCAGCGTCAGCCCTTCCTGCACGATGTGCGCCAGCCGGTGCCCGTCGGTCGTGACCAGCGCCAGCGAGGTCGGCTTCAGCACCATCAGCGCCCCGTTCAGCGTGTAGCGCGACTCCTCGCTGGCCACGGCGAAGATCGTCTTCGCGATCATCGCCTTCAGCGGTCCGGCCGGCAAGCGCAGGGCGCCGGTCGAGGGAAACGCCGCCAGCTCGGGGAAATTCTCCCGCGACATGCCCACCATGCGCGTGTTCGCCCGCCCGCAGCGCAGCGACACCCAGTGGTTCTCCAGCCGCTTCAAGGTGATGGTGGCGTCGGGCAGCAGCTTGACGTAGTCGAGCAGCTTGCGCGCCGGTAGCGCGCAGGCGCCGCTTTTTTTCACCGTCGCCGCGCACCCCGTCTCCAGCCCCAGCTCCAGGTCCGTCGCCGCCAGCAGCAGACGCCCCTCCGGCGTCGCCTCCGCCAGGATGTTGGCCAGAATCGGAATCGTAGTCTTGCGCTCGACCGCCCCCTGCAGCAGCAACAGCTCTTTCAGCAGATCAAATTTGCGTACCGTGATTTCCATGGCTGCCCCTACCCCGGATGCGTAAAAACCGTCTCATTGTAGCAGGGTGCGCCCTCACCGGCCCCCTCACATTTGCGGCGTAACCACGGAGGCGCCGGGAAAGGAGGTCGAGAACACCCCCGAGGGCAGCTTCGCATTCACCTCGATATGAGTTAGTCGCAGCAGATGATAGTCCCCCCCCGGCTGCCATATCTTCTGCTGCATGCCAATCCAGGTCTTGGGGTCGTACCAGAGGTCGAGGCGCGTGAGCTTGTCGGCCAGCGAGCGGGAGCGCGGGCGCAGCGTCAGCTCCACCGCCGCCTGGCCGTCCAGTGTTGTGGCCGGGTCCAGGCTGACCTCGAAACTATGCGTCAGGTCGGCGCCGGTTGCCCCCATCCCCAGCAAAAGATACGCGTTCACATCGCCGGGCTTGGCTCCCAGCTTGTAGCGGATCACCTGGTGCGCGCTGGGCGTGTACACATACGCCGTGTGCCCCGTGTAGAGGAGCTTTTTGGCGCTGTCGGTGGGCGTGGTCAAGTCCAACACGTAGCGCGGCCCCTTCCGCTCGCGCTCAAAGTACAAATGCCCCGAGCTCTTGGCCGCTTGCGCAATCAGCGCCGTGTAGTCGGTCACGGTCGCATCGGCGCTGACGGAATGAATGCCCGGAGCGGCGCGCGTCAGCGCCCCGAGCACCTCCGGCAGCGTCCAAGCCGCGGCCGGCGCGCTCCGCGCCCCCAGCAAGGCCACTAAGCAAAGCGCCAAAAAGCCCAGCGCCACCAGGCTGAGCAGCCCCGTCGCCCGCTTCACGGCTCCCGCCGCGGCGGCAGTTGCGGAAAAACGTGCTGCACCACGATCGCCGTCCGCGCCGGCCTGCGCGGCTGGTCGTGGAACCAGGCGCGCGGCACCAGGAAGATGAAGGCCAGAATCACCCCCACCATGATGTCGTACTCGAGGCTCCCGCGCGGATAGCTCCACCACAGAAACGAGGCGAATCGGTGCTTCAGCCCGCTCATACCGAGAATCCTATAGCGAAACCGCCGGCACCGGCACCGGCAGCGGCTCGAGCAGTCCCCGGTTGAGCACCGGCGCGATCTGCCGCACCGATTGCATCAGCTCGGCGAACTGCTCCGGGTACAGCGATTGCATCCCGTCGCTCAGGGCCGCCTCCGGCTGTGGATGCACCTCGATGATCAATCCGTCGGCCCCGACCGCCACCGCCGCCCGGGCGAGAGGGATCACCTTGTTGCGCTTGCCCGTGCCGTGGCTCGGGTCCACCAGGATGGGCAAATGGCTCAGCCGCTGCACCGCCGGCACAATGCTCAGATCCAGCGTGTTGCGCGTGTGGTCGGCGAACGTGCGGATGCCCCGCTCGCAGAGCGCCACCCGGTAGTTGCCCTCGCTCATGATGTATTCGGCCGCTTGCAGCAGCTCATCGAGCGTGGCCGCCAGTCCCCGCTTCAGCAGCACCGGCCGCGCACCCCGGCCCACCCGCTTCAGCAGGGCGTAATTTTGCATGTTCCGGGCTCCGATCTGCACCACGTCGGCGTAGCGCTCGACCAGCGCCAGCGAGCGCTCATCCACCGCCTCGGTCACAATCAGCAGCCCGAAGTGCTCGCGCACCTCGGCCAGCAGCTTCAGCCCTTCCTCTTCGAGCCCTTGAAACGAGTAGGGCGAGGTGCGCGGCTTGAACGCCCCGCCCCGGAAAAAATGCGCCCCCGCCGCCGCTACCGCCGCCGCCGCGGCAAACGTCTGGTCTCTGGTTTCCACCGCGCACGGCCCGGCAATGATCGCCAGCTCCGGCCCGCCAATCGTGGCCGCATAGCCGGCGAACCGTATCACGGTCGTATCCGGCTTCAGCTCGCGGCTCACCAACTTGTACGGCTTGGTGACGATGATGACCTCGGCCACGCCCGGCATTTCCTCAAACGCCGCCGGCTCGACCGCCCCCTGGTTCCCGGTAATGCCAATCGCCGTGCGCATCGCCCCCGGCATCGCGTGCGGACGGAAGCCGAAGGTCGAAATGCGGGCGCACACCGCCTGTACCTGGTCGTCCGTCGCCGACGGCTGCATGACGATGAGCATCGCTCGAAGGGTCCTTCACCCCAGTGTAGCCGCTAAAGCGGGTCGCGCGGCACGGCCGCGCGAGGCCCTGCGCCAGTAAATGCTACCCTGCCCGCATGGACGAGCTCAGCCTCGAGGAACTCCGGCAGTTGATCGAACAGTCGCTGCCCGCCTATGGCTACGTGCCCACCCCCGACATCGCCCGTCGCCTCGCGCGCTATCTCTCCCTCATTAGCGCCGCGCAGCCACGTGTGCGCCTCGTCGCTAGCACTGCCCCCGACGTGCTCGTCGGCCGTCACCTCGGCGAATCTCTCGCCCTCGGCAGCGTTGACTGCCACCGGCTGGTGGATGTCGGCCCCGGCGCCGGTTTCCCCGGCTTGGCGCTGGCCCTAGCCTGGCCCAACGTAACAACTACATTGGTAGAAGCAGGTCAGAAAAAAGCTGATTTTCTCCGCTCCGCTATCCGCGAGCTTGGTGCCGAGGGGCAGGTTGAGGTCTTATCTCAATTCCTCCCCCGCGCCCGCGGTTCGGCGCTTAGCCCTCTCGCCACGGCCGATCTGGTCACCGTGCGCGCCCTCGAGCGCATGGAGCTGGTGCCCGCCTGGCTCGGGCGCTGGCTCGATCCCGGCGCCGAAGCCGCCTTCTGGGTGAGCGAAGAGACCGCCGCGGCCTGGCGCCAGAAATATCCCCGCTGGCACTGGGGCGCCTGGCGCCTGCTGCCCGGGGCGCGCGCGCGCGGCATCCTGCGGGCGCGCTGGCTCGGACGGTAGAAGTCGTGTGTTTCACGTGGAACGGAGTAGCTTGCGGGATCGCCCTTAGGCTACACTCACCCCCATGGCACGCGTGCTCGCCATCACCAACCAAAAAGGCGGCGTGGGGAAAACCACCACCGCCATTAATCTTGCCGCCTCCCTCGCCGCCGCCGACGTCAAGACGCTGCTCGTCGATTGTGACCCCCAGGCCAATGCCTCGAGCGGCTTGGGCGTGGCCAACGATCCCGCCCGCCCCAGCCTCTATCAGGGCCTGCGCGGGGAGGCCGAGGCGGCTGCTCTCATCGTGTCTACGCCCCTGGAAGCGCTCGAACTGCTGCCCGCCAGTAGCGATCTGGCCGGCCTCAACGTCGAGCTGGTGAATGAGACCGAACGCGAACGCCGCCTGCAGCATCTGCTCGCGCCGCTCGCCTCCCGCTACGAGTTCATCCTCCTCGACTGCCCCCCGGCGCTTGATCTCCTGAACCTGAACGCCCTCGTCGCCGCCCACTCCCTCATCGTGCCCATGCAGTGTGAGTACTTTGCCCTCGAAGGCGTCGCCCAGCTGCTGCGCACGGTCGAAGCCGTGCAGCAAAGCTGGAACCCGGAGCTGGAGATCGCCGGCGTCCTCTTCACCCAGCTCGACGAACGCACCAACCTCAGCCGTCAGGTGGCCGACAGCCTGCGCGCCCACTTCGGCGAGCGCGTCTTTGCGACCTCCATCCCGCGCAACATCCGCCTGGCCGAGGCCCCTAGCCACGGCCTGCCCGCCCTGCTCTATGATCTGCGCTCGCGCGGGGCCGAATCCTATCTCCAACTTGCCCACGAGGTGATTCAACGTGAACAAGCCCGCTTCGCCGCCTCCGCCCGCGCGTAAGGCCCTCGGCCGTGGCCTCAATGCCCTGCTCGCCCCCTCCGCCACCCCCTTAGGCGCCCGTTCCGCCGCGGCTGCTCCGCCCGCCCCCCACGCCGGCAAAGAAGGCGAGCTGCGCCAGCTGCCCATCGAGCAGATTCAGCCTAATCCCCTACAGCCCCGCCGACATTTCGACCCGGTCGAGCTCGATGAGCTCGCCGCCTCCATCCGTGCCCACGGCGTCCTGCAGCCGGTTCTGGTGCGCCCCTCCGGCTCCGGCTTCGAGCTCATCGCCGGCGAACGCCGCCTCCGCGCTGCAACCCTTGCCGGCCTCACCCACCTTCCCGCCCTCGTCCGCCTCCTCGCCGATGGCCCCATGCTCGAGCTCGCCATCATCGAAAACCTCCAGCGCTCCGACCTCAACCCCATCGAGCAGGCCGAGGCCTTCCGCGAGCTGGCCCAGCGCTTCCGCCTCACACAGGAGGAAATCGCCCAAAAAACCGGCAAGGATCGCGCCACCATCGCCAATTTCCTCCGCCTTCTGCGCCTTGATCCCGATCTGGTCGAGCTGCTCCGCTCCGGCACCCTCTCCCCCGGCCAGGCCCGCCCCCTGCTTGCGCTCTCGCCCGAGGCCCAGCGCGCGCTCGGCCAAAAAATCGCCGCCGAAAACTGGTCCGCCCGCCGCGTCGAGCAGCACGTGGCCAAACTACAGACCCCGCCCGCCTCCCCTCGCCCCGCCCCACCCCGCGATCCCAACGAACGCGAGGCCGAGCTGCAGCTTTCCCGCTCCCTCGGCGCCCACGTCACGCTCAAAGCCGGGCGCGGCCACCGCGGCACCATCGAGCTTCACTACGCCTCCCTCGATGAGTTCCAACGCCTCTACGACCGCCTCGTCCACCCCTGACGCCCCCCGGCTCAAAGTCGGGCTAAAATGTGGGCAGCCACTCCGATGTCGCGTCTCGCTGCCGCCTTCACCCTTCTGCTAACGTTTGCCTGCTTCGCCGCCGCGCAAACCCCCGCCGCTCAATCCTCTCCCCCCGACGCCCAGACCACCCGCCTCGAGGCCATCATGGAGGTCCAAGAGCCGGGCCGGCAAATGCGCGAGCTCGAAGCCTTCGCCACACAATTCCCTCACTCCTCCCTGCTCCCCGACGTCTACAACGCCGTCATCCAAGACGCCGTCGCCCTCAATGATGATGCTGTCATTCTGCACTACAATCTGAAGCTGCAACAGCTCGACCCAGGCAACCTCGCCCAGCGCGTTAAAGTCTTGAATCTGCTGCTCTTAGAGACCGACACGGTCCACAAACAACAGGCCGCCACCGCCGCCGCCGCCTTCGCCAAAATGGTGGAGGAAAAGACCGCCGAAGCCCCGCCGGAAGCCATGGGCCCCACCCGCTGGCGCCTGGACATGGCCCGTCTCCGCTCCCTCGCCGATCTGTTTCAAGGCGCCGCCGCCCAGGCGCTCGGCAGCTACTCATCGGCCGAGCAGTTCCTTGCCTCTAGCCTCCAGCAGAGCGAGACCGAAGAAGCGGCCCAGCACCTGGGCCAGGTCTACGTGGCCGAAGGCAAAATCCCCCAGGCGCTCAACGCCTACGCCCTCGCCCTCGCCCTGCCCGGTCAGACCATCGCTCAGCGCGCCGCGCTCGAGTCCACCGCCGCGGCCCTCTACCGCACCCTCCACAATGGCAGCCGGGTCGGCTTCGGCGATCTCATCCTACGCCAGTTCGACAGCGTCGCCAGCCGCGACGCCGCCCAGCAGTCTTCGCTCCATCCCCACGCCGGCGTCAACGCCGCGGCCTCAACCCTGGGCCAGTTCGTCCTCACCTCGCTTGACGGCGCGCGCCACACGCTCGCCGCCGAGCGGGGCAAGGTCGTGGTGCTCGACTTCTGGGCCACCTGGTGCGGCCCCTGCCGCGTGCAGCACCCGCTGCTGGTCGCGCTCGCCAAAGAATTCGCATCTAATCACAACGTGATATTTGTCGCCGTCAACGAGGATGAGGTTCGCAGCCGCGTCGCCCCCTTCCTCACCGCCCACGACTGGGCCCAAACCACCTGGCTCGACGCCGGCCTCGGCCCCTTTCTGGGCGTGGATTCCCTCCCCACGACCATGATCCTCAACCCCCAGGGCGCGATCGTCTACCGCCAGTCGGGCTTTGTCCCCTCCGAGTACGAGGCCAACCTCCGCGCCGCCATTGAACGCACGCTCAAGGCCTCGCCCGCGTCCTGACCCGCTCCCAGCCGCCGACGAAACCCTGGGGAAGGGGCGAGATGCAAGCGGCGCGAGGCCGCAGCGAGCGACGGCGCGGAGCGTATACGTACATACGTGACAAGCCGGAGCGAGCGAGAACGAAGCGCCGCGCCGCAGATCGCCCCGCCCCTCTTAGATTCCGCCCTGCCCGCCGCCGCCCATCACCCCGCCCAGAATCGCCCCCAGCGCCCCCGCGCCCGCCATCGCGCCCACGCCGCCGCCTCTCTGCACCCCCGCGGCGGCCACAATGCGGCTCGCCAGCCGGTCAAACGACAGCGTCTGCAGAATCACCGTGCCCGGACCCGTGAGGACGATAAAAAACATCCCCTCGCCACCGAACAGCATGTTCTTGAACCCCTTCACGAACTCAATCGTGTAGGCAACGCCGGCGTCGAAAGCGACCACCGTGCCCGTGTCCACCCGTATCTGCTCGCCCGCCTGCAGCTCCAGCTTGATGAAGTGCCCGCCCGCATGCACCAGCGCGTCGCCCTGGCCGCCCAGCGTCTGCAGAATGAACCCCTCGCCGCTGAACAGCCCGTAGCCGAGCTTGCGGCTGAAGCCCACCGAGAGCGTCACCTGCGGGCTGCAGCACAGAAACGAGTGCCGCTGGCACAGCCACTGCCGCTCCCCCACCGGCAAGCGGTGGATCGTGCCCGGATAGGGCGCCGCAAACGCCGCTTCCCCCGCCCCCTCCTGTGCCGAGAAGTGGGCGAGAAAAAACGAGTCCCCCGCCATCGCCCGTTTGAACCCGGCCATCAGCCCGCCGCTCATGGCCGTATTCATGCTCACCCCGCCGCGCATGTACAGCAGCGCGCCCGGCTCGGCCATCACGCTTTGCCCGGCCGCCAGCGACACCACCGCGCCCTGCATCTCGTAGCCCACCACCTGGTAGCGCGCCTCGCCGATCGTCCCCGTCGTAGGCGCCACGGCGTTGCCGGATGCTGCGGTGAGTGCCGGCTGCGGAGCCCCGCACGCCGGACAAAATCGATCGCCTTCGCCGACCTTCTGATGACAAGCAGGACAGGTGCCCATGCCTTCGACTATACCGCCTTCGCCGCCGAACCTAGCTCCTTCTGAGGCACCATGGAAGCACGACCCTATGCGGCTCTTCTTGCTCTCGCTGGTTCTGCTCTTTCTGCCCGCGGCCGTCCAAGCCCAAGGGGCAACTGCGCCCTCGTCTTCCTCAACCCCGCTCCGCTTTCACCTGGGCGGCTGGGACATCACGCCCGGAGGCTTTGTGGACTTCACGGCCTATAACCGCTCCACCGCGGTGGGCAGCGGTATTGGTACCGATTTTGCTGCCATCCCAGCCAACAATAGCGCGGCCGGCGCGCTGAGCGAGTTCGGCGAAAGCGCTCAGAACTCACGCCTGTCGCTGCAGGTCAGTTCCTCGTCCGCGCCGATATATGGCTATGTCGAGGCCGATTTCCTGGGTGCGGCGCCCGGCAACGTCGCCGTTAGCAGCAATTCGGCTTCGTTACGTTTGCGGGTGGCGTTCGTGGATCTTCGCCGCGGCGCCTGGGAGCTGGTCGCTGGGCAGGACTGGAGCCTGCTCACGCCCAGCAAGCAGGGCCTATCGCCCCGCCCGATGTCGCCTATGGCGACACCATGGATACCAACTATCAAGTCGGCCTGACCTGGGCGCGCCAGCCGCAACTGCGTGTCTTGTTTCACGCCTCGCCGCACTTTACGCTCGGCCTGTCGCTCGAAAACACCCAGCCCTACATAGGCGGCAGCGCTGGCGCCGCCGTCGTAACCTTGCCCGGTGGCGCTTCCGGCCCTTACGCCGCACAGCTCAACAGCGGCAATACGGCCTTTGCCGCCCCCGGTTTCACGCCGGATGTCATCGCCAAGCTCGCCTACGACTCCGATCCCTCAGGCGGCGGCATCCACCTCGAGCTGGCCGGCCTGGAAAGCGAATTTCGCCTCCGCGATCCCGTCACCGCCGTCACGCAGCACGCCGCCGGCACGGGCGTGGAAGGCGACGCCGCCTGGAAGCCCTTCCGTCCCCTGCGACTGTTCGCCAACTCGTTCGTCGGCGATGGCGGCGGCCGCTACTTCTTCGGTCTGGCGCCGGACCTCATCGTCCGTCAGGACGGCACCCCGGCGCCGCTTCTGACCCGTGGCGGCATGACCGGTGCCGAGTACCAGATCGACCGCGCCGATCTGTTCTACACCTACTACGGCGGCCTGGTGGTAACTCCCAACTTCGATCTCTCGGGCGCGACGCCGGTCGGCTACGGATATCTCGGCTCACCGGCCGGCCAGAACCGCACCGTACAGGAAGCCACGCTCGGTCTCAACCGGACGCTCTGGGCCTCGCCCCGCTCGGGATCGCTCCAGCTGCTGACCCAATTCTCCTACGTCGCCCGCGCCCCATTCCGCGCCGCTGCCGGCGCCCCGCCCAGCGCCCACGCCCTGCTCGCCTACGCCGATCTGCGCTTCAATCTCCCCTGACGGCCCTTATCCGCGCGCCCGCCTGCCCCAATCCTTCAGAATCTCCCGCGCCGCGTTGTGCCCGGGCGCGCCCGTGACGCCACCGCCCGGATGCGCCCCCGAACCGCACAGGTACAGCCCCGCCAACGGCATCCGGTAATTGCCGTACCCGAGCGCCGGGCGCGCCGAAAACATCTGGTCCAGGCTCAGCGCGCCGTGAAAAATGTCCCCGCCCGTCAGCCCATAGATCCGCTCCAGGTCGAGCGGGCTCTGGATGCGCCGCCCCAGCACCGCCGCCCGGAAGTTGGGCGCATACTGCGTCACGGTCTCGATCATCAAGTCAGCCACCTCTTCCCGGTGCTCGTCCCAGCTCGCCCCATCGGGCAGCTCCGGCGCCGCGTGTTGGCAGAAAAGGCTCGCGACGTGCCGCCCTTCGGGCGCCAGCGAGTCGTCCAGCGTCGAGGGAATCAGCATCTCGATGATTGGCCGCCGCGACCACCCCGTCCGCCGCGCGTCAAAATACGCGTCTTCCATGTATCGCAGCGTCGGCGCCATGATGATGCCGCCCGTGTGGTGATCGCCCATCGTCGCGCCCGGCAGGCAGGTGAAGTTCGGCAGCTCGGCCAGCGCGACATTGACATGGAATGTCCCCGAGCCGCAGCGGTAGCGGCGCATGTGCTCCAGAAAATCGGCGGGCACGGCGCTCTCGGGCACCAGTTTGGTGAACAGCAGTTTGGGGTTCACCCCCGCCGCCACCACGCGCGCGCGGATCACCTCGCCGCTCTCGGTCACCACCCCCGCCGCGCGCCCGCCTTCCACCAGCACCTCGCGCACCCCCGCGTTGACGCGGATGTCGGCGCCCCGCGCCGCCGCCGCCCGGGCCATCGCCTGCGTGATGGCGCCCATGCCGCCCACGGCGTGTCCCCACACGCCCTTCTTGCCGTTGGTCTCGCCGAAGACATGGTGCAGCAGCACGTACGCCGACCCGGGCGTGTACGGGCTGGCGTAGTTGCCCACAATGCTGTCGAACCCGAACACCGCCTTGATCGGGTCCGACTCGAACCATCCGTCCAGATACTCCCCCGCCGAGGTCGCCAGCAGCCGCAGCAGCTCCCGCCGGTCGGCGCCGCTCAGCGCCAGCACGCGTTTGCCGAACCGCCCGGCGCGCACCAGCTCGGGCAGCGCCTGCAGCCATCCGCCGTCGCCGGCATTGGGTGGGGTCTCCAGCACCAGCGAGCGCAGCAGCGCGGCAAAAACCTCCAGTTGCGCCCCGTAGCCCTCGAGGCGTGCCGCGTCCCGCGTCGAGAACTTCGCCACCCCGCCCGCCGTCCGCCCCTCGCCCACCAACAGATAGCGCCCGTCCTCGGTGGGCAGAAAATTCGAAACCCGCCGCTCCAGAATCCGCAGTCCATAGCGCGCCAGCTCCAGTTCGCCGATGATCTTCGGGTGCAGCAGCGACACCGTGTACGCCGCCGCCGAGTTGCGGTATCCGGGATAAAATTCCTCCGTCACCACCGCCCCGCCGACCACCCCGCGCCGTTCCAGCACGGCGACCTTCAGGCCGCCTGCGGCGAGATAGGCGGCGCACACCAGCCCGTTGTGCCCGCCCCCCACGATCACCACGTCGTAGTGCGCGGGTCGTTCGGCGCAGCCGAGCGGGGTCCCGCGCCGATCAATGTTGACATCCGCGGTCATTCGGGTGAATCGTAGCCGGGATGCCGCCCCCACGCAACATAGGTCTGCCCCTGGCCGTGCTGCTCGTCGCCGGCAGCATGATCGGCTCCGGCATCTTCCTGCTCCCCGCCACGCTCGCCCAGTTCGGCAGCCTCACCACCCTCGGCTGGCTCATTGCCGCCGCCGGCGCGCTGATTATGGCGCGCGTCTTCGCCCGCCTCGGGCGCGCCGCCCCCGCTCCCGGCGGCGCCTGCACCTACGTCGCCCGCGTGCTCGGACGCAAGTGGGGTTTTCACGCCACCGCCGCCTACTGGCTTGCCCTCTGGACGGGCAACGTCGCCATCGCCATCGCCGCCCTCGGCTACGTCGCCTATTTTGTCCCCGCGCTCGGGCGCGCTTTCCCGCTCGCCCTCGGCGCCGTCGCCCTTATCTGGCTGCTGATCCTGGTCAATCTCCTCGGCGCGCGCCGCATCTGCCAACTCGAATCGGCCACGCTACTGGTCGGCCTGGTCCCGATTCTCTTCGTGATCATCGCGGGCGTCTGGAGCTTTCATCCCGCCATCTTCCGCGCCGCCTGGAACGTGACCGGCAAGCCCGTCTGGCAGGCATTGCCGCCCGCCCTGGTGCTGATGTTCTGGGCTTTTGTCGGGGTCGAGAGCGCCTCCATCGGCACCGCCTTTGTCCGCGATCCGGAGCGCAACGTCGGCCGCGCCACCTACTGCGGCGTGCTGCTCGCCGCCGCCGTCTACCTGCTCAGTTGCGCCATGCTCATGGGCTTGCTGCCCGCCGCCGCGCTCGCGCGCTCGACCGCCCCCTTCGCCGATGCCGCCCGTGTCCTGCTCGGCCCCTCGGCCGCCGTTTGGGTGGCGGGCGCCGTCGCTCTGCTGGCCCTGGTCAAGCTGCTCGGCTCCCTCGCCGTCTGGATACTACTCACCGCCGAGACCAGCGTCGCCACGGCGCGCGAGGGCCTTTTTCCGCCTCTGTTCGCCCGCCGCGGCGCCAGCCTGTGGGTCGCGGGTGCCCTTATGACCGCCGGCGTTGCCGCCACGGTCTCGCCGACCCTCGGTCAACAATTCGGCCGCCTGATCGCGGTGTCAGTGATCTTCACCCTCCTGCTCTATATCTACTCGTGTCTGGCGCTGTGGCGCGTCGCCGAAAACCATGATCGCGCCTTTGCCGCCGCTGGACTGATCTTCTGCGTCGCCGTCATCGCGCTTTCCGGCGCCGGCATGCTGCTCGACGCCGCGGTCGTGCTGGTCTGCGTCTTCCCGCTTTATTACTTCCTCCGCGTGCCCGTCACGCAGGCAGCCGGAAGCAGCGAATAAACCCCAGCTTCTCCATCCGCCCGAAGGCCCCGCCTAAAACTGCTCCAGGTCCGGCACCTTGCGAAAGGCGATGCCCCGCCGCGCCGCCGTCTTCGCCCCCTGCAAGCTGGCCGGATACAGCGTGTTGGCCCCGTAGCGCCGGTTCACCGCGTCCATCGCCTCGGTGGCCCGCGCCGACTGCGCCGGGACATCGAAAAGCCCGCGCGTGAGCTGGTTCGCCTCGGCCACATCGGCCAGCCACACCGCCACCGTCAGCGGCGCCCCCTCAGGGCAGCTCTCCCACAGCTTCGCCAGTGTCTGCTGCAGCAGAAAGCTGTCCCGGCAGTCGTCCAGCCGCCGCTCCCTCCTCCACGCCGCCCCTTGCCCCAAAAACTGCACGCTCACCCCCAGTCCCCGCGCCCACAACTGCTGCCGCCGCAACTCCGCCGCGGCCGAGTCCAGCAGCTTGCGCGCCACCGCCAGCGCGTCCGGGCGATGGCGCAACTCGGGCGGCAGCACGTGCTGACGTCCCAGCGAGTGCCGTCCTGAGGACGGCGCCTCGAAGTCCTCGCCCCGCAGCCAGTGCCACATCCGCTCTCCCCACACCCCGCCCCACAGCGCCCGCATCCGCGTCCGGTCGAAGGCGCACAGTTGTTCCACCGTCTCCACGCCCTGCGCCCGCAGCCGTGCCCCCGTGCGCGGCCCCACGCCGGGCAGATCGTTCAGCCCCAGCCCGTAGAGCGCCTGCGGCAGTTGTTCCCGCAGCAGCACCGTCAACCCGTCGGGCTTGTGCATATCCGAGGCCACCTTCGCCAGGTAACGGTTCGGCGCGAGGCCAATCGAGCACGTCAGCGTCTCGCCCACCCCCCGCACCGCCTGCTTCACCGCCGCCGCCAGCCCGCGCGCGTTTGCCGGCTGGCGCTCGCGCCCCATCAGCCGGCACGCCGCTTCGTCAATGGATTGCACCTCGGTGATCGGCACCACCCGTTCCACCGCCTCCACGATCCACCGGTGATATTCGACGTAGAGCTTGGGCCGCGCCAGCACCAGCTTCAGTTGCGGACACAGCCGCTGTGCCTCATGCACCTTGACCCCGGTCTTCACGCCGAACGGCTTGGCCTGGTAGCTGGCCGCGATGCACACCGTGTTCGGCGTCATGACCTGCACCACCGCCACCGGCTGCCCCCGCAGCTCGGGCCGCTCCTGCTGCTCGACCGAGGCGAAATAGGCGTTCAGGTCCACGAACAGCCAGCTCACTTCGCCCGAGCCAGAAACAGCGGCGGCCATGGGTGTTTCTCCCATGGCCGCCATTGTACGCTCAACACGAAGAGAAAGCGAAGCTAATGTGCCTCGTGAATATAAATGTCGCCGTTGAAGTTCT
>JBOGKL010000442.1:0-5524 GCA_050745525.1 Terriglobales bacterium
CACCTACACCTTCGGCCCCACGCTGCTGAACCAGGCAGTGTTCGGCACGCACCGCAACTTCACCGATTTGCCCTCCACCTCCGCCTTCGCCTACTCGAGCATCGGGGCCACGGTGCCGGCCAGCGACAATGCGTATCCCTCGATCTTCGTGCCGGGGCAGTTTGCCATTCCCGGGGCGCCGGCGGGCGCTATCCCGTTCACCATGGTGCAGAACACCTTCGACGTGAGCGACACACTGTCCGACACCATCGGCAGGCACTTTCTGCAGATCGGCGGCGGCCTCACGCGCATGCAGAACAACCGTGTCGTTCCCTTCGGCGCGGTGCTGATCTTCAACTCCTTCCCTGATTTTCTGCTGGGCGAGTCTGCCGGCGCGGGTGGCAATGGCGGACCGATCAGCAACATACTCGGCTCCAACGACTATCAAGGCGCCGCCGCCCAGGCGTTGCGCATTTGGGATGGCGATGCCTTTCTGGAGGACGACTTCCGGCTGACGAGCGCGCTCACGCTCAATCTTGGCCTCCGTTATGACCATATCGGCGACATGGCCGATAATCTGGGCCACAACGTGGGCTTCGATCCCAGCATGGTGACGCCGTATTCGACCCCTCCGGCGGCGGGCAGCTTGGCGGGTTTTGTGGTTTCTTCCAACTACCCCGGCGCGGTGCCGCCGGGCGTAACGCAGCTCAACAACGAGTACGGCATTAACGGCATCGGACAGAATACCTGGAATCCGCGGCTGGGCTTTGCCTGGCAGCCTTCATGGCTCGGCAACAGCCTTGTGCTGCGCGGCGGCTATGGCGTGTATCATTCCGTGCTCACCGGCAACCCGCAAATCTTGAGCACGTTCGGGCCGCCATTTGTGATCTCGCGCTCATTTTTTGGCGTGCAGAACGCCTCCGCGTCTTGGGCGCAACCGATTCCGCCCTTCACCGGCACCCTTCCTGATTTCACCCCCTACAGCCCTAGTTCCTTCCTGTCGGCGTCGTTGATTGATCCGAACTACCAGCCCAGCCTGGTGCAGGAATATAACTTGAA
Organism: Terriglobales bacterium; assembly: GCA_050745525.1. Taxonomy (GTDB): domain Bacteria; phylum Acidobacteriota; class Terriglobia; order Terriglobales; family SCQP01; genus SCQP01. The sequence goes on from JBOGKL010000442.1 coordinate 1,039, forward strand.
CCTGCAAAAGGCGCTGACGCCGAACCTGGTCTTGGAGGTGGGGTATTCCGGCTCGCGCGCCACGCACGTGCTCGACAGCCGCTCGATCAACCAGGCGTGCGCGGTGGGCGATCCGATTGACGGCTGCCCCAGTGCGCTGGCGGGCACGCCCAACACCACGGCGACCATCCAGAACCGGGTCCCGTACCAGGGCTTTGCCGTGAACGGCCTCTCGTTCCTGCAGTCGCAGGGCGCCTATTGGTACGACGCACTGGAAGCCAGCTTGAAGCAGCGCGTGAGCCACGGTCTGGAATTTCAAGTGTCGTATACGTGGGCCAAGGAGCTCAGCCTGTTCGCCAACACCGCCAGCGGCAAGAACGGCAACGACGACGGCGGCTCGCCCGCCGGCGACCAGAACCATCCCAATTACGGACCCGACAGCTTCATCCGGCCGCAACGGCTGGTCGTCAGCTATGTGTATCAATTGCCGACGGGGCACTTCAGCTCCGGGCTGGCGAAGACCGCTCTCGGCGGCTGGCAATGGTCGGGCGTGGTGACGGTGCAGTCGGGCCACTTCCTGACCCTGAGCGCCAGCAACCCGTTCAACCTGTACGGCACGACGACCACCACGGCCTCGTTGGGTCCGAGCTGCTCGATGTCGCAACTGGCGACCTCGGGCACGGTGCAGTCAAAGCTCACCAATTACTTCAACTCCAACTGCGTCATTACACCTGCCGTCAGCCCCTACGCCAGCCCCGAGCCGGCCCTGGAGTCGGGCGCGTGCGGGACGGCGGCGGCGTGCGCGCAAGCCACCGGCTTTGGAACGCTGGGAGTGGGCGTGGTCAAGGGGCCCGACCAGGCAAACTGGGATATGTCGCTGGGCAAGCACTTCGGCGCGGGGTGGATCAACGAGACCTCGAACGTGGAATTCCGAGCCGACTTCTTCAACACCTTCAACCACCCGCAGTTCGCCGACCCGAACACCGGACTACCGCAGCCGGGTACGCCCGCCTCGGCCAACACGTTCGGGTATATTACGAGCACGACAGTCAACCCGAGGGTGGTGCAGCTCGGGCTGGTGCTGACGTTCTGACCGCCCGAGGCAACGATGAAAAATTGGAAATTCTCCTTAGGAACGCTCGCCGTGCTGTGCGCGGCCGGATGCGGGCTGCAAGCGCAGGCGCCGGCGAACATCAAGTCGCTCTACGCCAAGCACGAGTATCAGATACCGATGCGCGACGGCATCCAACTGTACGCGGTCGTGTACTCGCCGCGCGACACCAGCAAGACCTATCCGATCCTGCTGACGCGCACGCCCTATAGCGCCGGGCCGTATGGGCCGGACGCCTACCGGAAATTTCTGGCGCCGTCGCCGGCGTTCGTGAAGGCGGGCTACATCTTTGCCTTCGAGGATGTGCGCGGGCGTTACCGCTCACAGGGCACGTTTGTGGACATGAGGCCGATTTTGAGCGCGCACAACACACCGCAGGAAATCGACCCCTCCACCGACACCTACGACACCGTGGAATGGCTGGTGAAGCACGTGCCCGACAACAACGGAAAGGTGGGGCTGTGGGGGATTTCGTATCCGGGGTTTTTTGCGGCGGCGGGGCTGGTGAATGCTCCGCCGGCGCTGAAGGCGGTCTCGCCCGAGGCGCCGCAGACGGACTGGTTCGTCGGCGACGACGTGCATCATCACGGCGCCTTCTGGCTGGTGTCGCTGTTTGACTTCGCCACCTCCTGCGACCGCCTGCGCAACGACGGCAGCTATATCGGGATGCACTGCGGACGGGGGTTCAAGTTCCCTTCCCCGGACGGCTACCAGTTTTTCCTTCACGAAGGACCGCTGTCGAACCTGAACGCCAACATCCTGCACGGGCAGTCGCCGATCTGGAATCAGACCATGGCGCACGACACCTACGATGCGTTTTGGCAGTCACGCGACCTGCTGCCGCACCTGCGCAACGTGCGGCCGGCGGTGCTGGCGGTAAGCGGCTGGTACGACGCCAACGATTTCTACGGCACGCTGCATGTATTCCAGACGGTGAAACGCACCAGCCCGGCCGCGCCCGACTACATCGCCGTGGGTCCGTGGTTTCACGGCGAATGGATGTTCCCCGGCGACGACCGCGTGGGCCAGATGAACTTCGGCGCCTCGCCGGGCGAGTACTACCGCCAGAACGTCGTGCTGCCGTTCTTTAACTACTACCTCAAGGGCATTGGCCCGCTTGATCTGCCCAAGGCCACCGTGTACGACACGGGTACGGATCAGTGGCATAAGTTCCGCAACTGGCCGCCCGAGACGGCGCGGCCGGAATCGATTTATCTAAAGGCCAACAAAGGGCTCGCGTTGACCAGCCCGCGCGCCAGCGCCGATCCCTATGACCAGTACGTGAGCGATCCGGCGAACCCGGTGCCCTTTTTGGGCGTGCCCACGACGCAGATGAACCCTGGGTACATGGGTTACGACCAGACCTTTGCGACCAAGCGCCCGGACGTGCTGGTCTACCAGGGCCCGGTGCTCCGCCACGACCTGACCGTGGCCGGCCCGCTCACGCCCGAGCTTTTCGTTTCCTCCTCGGGCACGGACTCCGATTATGTGGTCAAGCTGATCGATGTACATCCGGGAACGGGGTTTGAGGAGATGGTGCGCGGCGATGTGTTCCGCGCCAAGTTCCGCCACAGCCTGGAATGGCCGCAACCCTTAGTCCCGGGGAAAGTGACGAAGATCCAGTTCACCATGGACGACGTCTTCCACACCTTCAAGGCGGGGCATCGCATCATGGTGCAGATCGAGAGCACGTGGTTCCCGCTGGTGGACTTGAACCCGCAGCGGTTTGAGGACATCTACCGCGCGCAAGCAGGGGATTTTCACGCGGCCACCGAGCGCATTTACCACTCCGCGCGCTACCCGTCGCGCATTGAGATTTTAAGCGTGCCCGCGGCGCATTAGCGCGGGAGGTGCCGGCGGGCCGTGGTCAAGGCGCGCTGGGCGGCGGCGCGGGCGTTGGCGAAAGCCGGCGAGTGGGGCGCCTGCGCCAGAAACGCTGAGAATTCCTGGGCCGCGCTCTGGTACTGGCCCTGGTTGAATTCGGCTTCGCCGGCGAGGAAATGGATCGAGGGCGGCGCGGGCGGCTTGCAGGCGAGCGCGCTGGCGGCCATCGTGGCGGCCTCTTTATAATTGCGCTGCATGAGATCAAGGCGCACCATTTCGGCGTAGGTCTGCCAGTGCGGAGGTGGGAGTTGCAGCGCCTGCTGCAACTGCTGTCGTGAGGCAGCGTAGTCGCCCGTGGCCGTGTACAGCTTGGCCAACTCGGTGCGCGACCTCCAATCGCCGGGGTTGTCGGTGATGGCGGTTTGCAAGTCGGCGCGGGCAGGGGTGTAATCCTGGCGGACGAGCTCGAGCATGCCGCGCAAGGCATAGGGACGCGCCCACCTGGGCGACGCCTCGATGGCTTGGTTCACGAACTTTCGCGCCTGGTTGAAGTCGGAGCGGCTCATGGCCGCGGTCGCTTTGTCGTAGGCGGATTTGGCCTTGCCGGAGGCTTCCAGATCGTTCAGCGCGACCGTGCTGCGACTCGAGGTGCGATGGGCCTTACCTGCGAAATCGGCGACCTTGATGGTGTTGAACGATCCGGCAACGATCGTCGCGATCGTTCTCCCAAACTTGGTGGTCACCGTGGCCTGGTAGGGGCCGGAGATGGTGGTGGTGTAGTGAAACGAGCCGGTCGAATCGGTGGTAACGGACTGCATGGTGCCCAAATCGATGCGGGCGCCGGGAACCGGCGTGCCGTCCTGGTTCACAACCACGCCGTCCAGGTGATAGTGCATTTGCGCGGTGGCCCGGGCGGCGGTGAGGGTGAAGGTCAGCGCGACGAGCGCGGCGGCAGCAAGCAAACGAGAGCGCATGGGCCCTCCTTATGCCAGTAGCTTACTCCCAATGGCCGGCGAGAGATGGGCGACGGCAACGGATGTTGCGGACTCAGGAGTCAAACAATGTGGCCCAGACGGTCATTGACACTCAGCAGGTCGCGGACTACACTTGCGCTGTTGTTCGCAACGGATGTTGCGGGAAAGCGGAGATGGAGATGAGCTGGAAGCGCGTGGTCTCGATCGGAGCGGCCTTCACGGCCTGCCTGCTGGCAGGCGCGGCGTTTGGCCAGAGCGCGGCGCAACGGACGGCGGCGGCGCGGCTGCCGCAACTGTTCACCAAGCAGGTGGCGATGATTCCCATGCGCGACGGCGTGCGCCTGTACACGGAGATTTACCGGCCGCGCGACGCCTCCGGCCCGCTGCCGTTCCTCATGGCGCGCACGCCCTACGGGGTGCACGACGACGCGCAGGGCTATGACCGCTCACTGCTGGCACTGCGGGCGATGTGGCCGGCGGGCTATGTCTTCGTGTTCCAGGACATCCGCGGCCGCTTCCGCTCCGAAGGCAAGTTCGTGATGCTGCGCTTTCCCTGCGTGCCCATGCATTCGGGCTGCATGGACGAGGGCACCGACAC
>JBOGKL010000443.1:0-3247 GCA_050745525.1 Terriglobales bacterium
GCGCTGGTCCACACGCTGCGCTGGGAATAATCCGTCACCGGGACGGTGCCGCTGATGCCGGGCAGGGGGCTGGCAAAGTTAAGCCCCAAGGTAGCATTGTCGGTGGCGCGGTCCCACTGTCCGGTCAAGCCGGCGCTGGGCAGAAGGGCGGTTTGCGCCAGCGCGGTCTGCGCCGTCGCGGCCTGCGCCGCTTGCTGCGCGGCGAGCAGGACGGGATAATTTTTCCAGGCCTCCTGCACCACCTGGGTCAGGTCGAGGGTTGGGGAAGGAGTTTGGGCGCTGGCGCCCACAGCCACGACTGCCATAGTGGCCAGCGTGAACATTATCGAGCGCCATGCCATGAAGAGCACAACGCCGATTGGGTCATTGCGGTTACATATAACCGGTCGAATCGCGCCGGCATTTATCAGAGTGCAGGAGCGCGGACGAAGGCGGCGGCGAAAAAACCATCGGTGGCAAAGGCGCCGGGCAGCAAGCGCAGGTATGGGCCGGCGGTGAGCGCGTCTGGAGGGACGAGCAATTGCCCGGAGGCGCGCAGCGGGGCAAGCAGTTCCGCCATGGGCACGAGGCGCAGATATCCTCCCGGCACCGCAGCGAGCAGCGCCCGCGCCACCCCGGCGCCTTCTTCCGGCTCGAGCGAGCAGACGCTGTAGAGCAGGCGGCCGTCCGGCGCCAGCGCCGCGGCAGCGCGCTGCAGGAGAGCAAGCTGCAGACGGGCCAGGCGGGCGGGATCGTCCGGCGTGAGCCGCCAGCGAATCTCCGGGTTGCGCGCCAGCGTGCCCGTCCCGGTGCAGGGGGCGTCCACAAGAATGCGATCCCAGCGCTGAGCGAGCGGCCACGGCGCCGCGGCATCGGCGGCGAGGACCGGCACCGGAGCCAGCGTGGGGTCGCGGCGCAGGCGGCGCGCCAACAGGGCAGCACGGTGGGGATGGCGCTCGAGAGCGACGAGGCGCGCCTCGGGCGCGAGGGCACGCAAGAGCGCGGTCTTCGAGCCCGGAGCGGCACAGGCATCAAGCACCCGATCGCCGGCGGCGGGAGCGACCAGGTGCGCGATCAGTTGAGAGGCTTCATCCTGCACCCAAAGATGACCCGAGCGGAATGCCGCCGTGCGCGTGACATCTCCGGCCAGCACGCGACGGGCGGAGCGCAGCAGGCGCCCGGGCCCGAACGTAACCCCATCCACCGCGAGCGCAGGCCAGCAGGCCGCCGGGGGCGGCTGATTGTCGTAGGCCGCAATCGCCGCTGCCTGGGCGGGAGAAAAGGCCTGGCTCCAGCGCTCCAGCAACCAGCCCGGATGCGAGAATTCGGCTTCGCGGCGGCGCGCCAGATCACTCTCGTTGGCGAGCAGGGCCGCGATCGGCGCGCGCGACAGATGGCGCAGGACGGCGTTGACGAAGGCGGCCGTTTTGTGCCCCGCCGGCTTGGCCAACTCGACGCTGTCGTTCACGGCGGCGGAAGGGGGAATGCGATCGAGGCGGCGCAGTTGGTAAGCGCCCAGACGCAGCGCCACGCGCGCCAGCGGCGGCATGCGCTCGAGTCGGCGGTGCGCGGCCGCGGCGATGGCGTAGTCGAGCGCGCCGCGCCAGCGTAAAACGCCCAGCACCAACTGGGTCGCCAGACGGCGATCGGCGGGGGCGCAGGCGCGGGCGCGGCTGGAGTGCAGAAGATCGCTGGCGTAGCCGTGCTCCTCCTCGACGAGCAAGAGCACGTCGGCGGCCAGACGGCGGGCGGGAGAAACCGGCATCGCTTCAGGATGGCACAGGGGAAAGCTACAATGAGGCTCATGCCCGACGCCGAAGTCTACATCGTGCGCGCCAGCGAGCCCGAGGTCGGCGCCTACGCCATGGCGCGCTACAGCCGCTCGGCACTCTCCATGCGCGAGAGCTTGCACGAGCTCGATCAGCAAAAGGCGGAAAAGTTCCTCAACACGTTTTACTTTCAGTACGGACACCGCTCCATCGCTGATCTCGCGCATGTGAGCCTGGCGCTGGAGCGGCTTTCGATCCTGGCCGCCATCGAGGTCGCCGACGAACCGCGCTGGGACGGGCAGGAACGCTCGACTCGTTACCAGAGATTCGAGACCAGCGGCTGCGTCACGCCTCCCGAGCTCGAGGAAAACGCCGCCTACGGCGCCATCACCGCCGGGCTCCTGGCGGCGTATACGGCGCTGAGCGCGCGCGTGGAGGCTTACCTCGCTGAACAACATCGGCGGCCGGAGGTGATGAAAGAGGACGCCTACCGGCGCACGCTGCGGGCGCGTGCCTTCGACAGCAGCCGTTACCTGCTGCCGCTGGGCACGGCCACCAGCCTGGGACAGATCGTAAGCGCGCGGACGCTGGAGCAACAGATCGTGCGGCTCCTATCCTCGCCCTGGGGCGAATGCCGCGCGCTGGGAGAAGCCTTGCGACAGGCGGCGAGCGCGCCCGGCGCCGTGCCCACGCTGGTGAAGTACACCCGCCCGAGCCCGTACGAACAGTCCAGCCGCGCGGCGCTGACGCAGGCGGCCCGGGAACTGATGGCCGGCATCGAGCCGGAGCGGACGCCCGGGGTGACGCTGGCGCCCCCGGCCCCGCTCGAAGTTGAGTTGGCCGCCTCGCTGCTGTACCCGCACTGCGACCACGCTTACCGGCAACTGCTCGAAGCGACAGGCGCGCTCGACGCGCGCCACCGCGAAGAGCTGATCGAGCTGGGGCGGACCACCCGCGGCGAACATGACGAGCTGGCGCGCGGTTTTCAGTGCGGATACGCGTTCGCCTTCGACATTCTCATGGACATTGGCGGCTTCCGCGACTTGCACCGGCACCGGCGCACGGTGCAGTTGCACCAGGGCTACGGCGGCGGGCACGGCTTTGCCACGCCCGCGGCGGTACGCGCCTCCGGCGGCGAGAGCGATTACGTCACCGCCATGCGGACGGCCGCGGCGTGGGCGGCCGAACAGGGCGCGGCCGGAGTCTATGCGCTGCCGCTCGGGTATTACAAGCGGAGCCTGTTCAAGATGGATCTGGCGGAGGTGGCCTACATCACCGAGCTGCGCACAGGTCCCGGCGGACACGACTCTTACCGGCGCGCGGCGTGGGCGATGTACGAGGCGCTGCGCGCGCGGCATCCGGCGCTGGCGCGGGAGCTGCGGGTCACAAACCCGGACGCGCCGTTCGATATTCTGCAGCGCTAGGAGCGTGGCGGGGCGATCTGCGGCGCGGCTCTTCGTCCTCGGTCGGTCGGGATCGGTCACGTATTCCCATATACG
>JBOGKL010000444.1:0-2513 GCA_050745525.1 Terriglobales bacterium
TCTCCCCTTCCCTTTGCCACAGCTACTCTGGAATTGCCTGCGCCGGAAGCCAACCTCTCGCCCCGCCTCACTTCTACCCGGCGCGCTGGCTTCGGATGTGCCGCCCCTGTGGTGCATGCTGCATGCAATGCGCGGCCCGGCTGCCGTTTTGCCGCAAATGGTTGCAACGCTATCGAAGCGCTCGACGGGCGCTAGGCATTCCCCGCATAGCTGGTGCCCGGCGGAACAGGCGCGCCGGCCCGAGCGGCACACACCCGCGCCGAAATTGCCCGAGTTTGGCAGCGCGAATGCTACTCCATGGTTACGGAGTGCGCAGCAGCATCTCTGTTGCGGCCACCGAATCGTCTGTAAGGGAGGAAACATATGCAACGAATGATCACGCCCGGCCTCGCCGGTGCCGTGGCGCTGCTGCTGGCGCTCGGTGTCGGTGCGGCGGCGCAAAGCACGATCACGCTGGATGGCGGCGCCGGACAAACGGTGACGTTTAGCGGCCAGGGCTCGGGCAGCCAGTCGATCGGGGTAATCCTGGGCTCGTGCAGCCAGCAAGGCACCTGCACGCTCTCGGGCAGCGGCAGTGGCAGCGGCGCCCTGGCTTCCTCGGGCAATTTCACGCTCGACTCCGCCGTCAACTCGATTCTGCTCACCAGCAATGGCAATGGCGGCTATACCGCCAGCAGTTCCCCGCCGATTGACTTCACCCTCAACGGCACCGCCAACGGCCAGACCGGCACGCTGTTGGCCGGCACCTTGAACCTGCTGAACTTTGCGCAAGCTTCCGGCTCCAGTACGGGTACGTTCAACACCAACCTGGCCGCCAACTTGAACCTGACCGGCGGCCTTTTAGAGAATGTGTTCAGCGCGGTGGGCGGCGTCCTTAGCCTCAACGTGCAGTTTCCTTGCACGATGAACGTCGGAATGCTGGCGGGGACGAACCTGTCCCTGGCGGCCACGCTTTCGGCCAACGGCGCCGGAGGTATCACGGCGACGCCGGAGCCGAGTACGCTGGCGCTGATGGGCGTCGGACTGTTGGTGCTGGGTATGGGGCTGCGCCTGGCCCATCGGCCCGACGCCATGGCGTAACGAGGGCACGCCGATGTCAGCCGGCAGGAGTAAAACTGCCCAGCACGACGGCACGGCGGGCGCCGGTCACCGCGGGCACGTTGGCCGGGACCCGCCGCAGGTGCGCGGCGCCTAGCAGGGCAAATGCCATCGCCTCGCGCGCCTGAGCGGGCACGCCCAGCTCGCCGGAGTGGAGCCAGCGCACCGCTGGCTCCGCCGCGGCGAGCGCGCGCATGAGCGTGCGGTTGCGCACGCCTCCGCCGGCCACGATCACCTCCGTGGTGTCCGGCGGCAGCTGGCGGGCGATGCTCCAGGCGATAAGGCGTACGAGCGTCGCCATGACGTCGGCGCGCGCCAAGCGCGGATAACGGCGAAGAATGGCGGCGACATACGGAGCGCCGAACTGCTCGCGTCCGCAGGACTTGGGCGGCGGGCGGCGGAAGAAGGGATGGCGCTGCAGCGCGGCGAGCAAGCGCGAATCGGCCTCGCCCGAGGCCGCGTAGGCGCCGTTGCGATCGTAGGCCTGGCGTCCGCCGGAGGCCAATTGCATGAGCGAGTCCAGCGGCATGTTGGCGGGGCCGGTGTCAAAGCCTGATACCGCGGCGGGATCGCGGCCAGGCGGCAGCAGCGTCAGGTTGGCGATGCCGCCTAGGTTGAGCACGGCGCGGAAGCGGCGCGGATGCCCGAACAGCCATAAGTCGGCCCAAGGCACTAGCGGCGCGCCCTCGCCTCCCTGGGCGATATCGGCAGCACGGAAATCGCTGATGACGGGGACGCCGGTAAGGGCGGCGATGGTGGCCGGATCACCCAACTGCAGCGTGGCGCGGCGACCGGCGTGAAAGACGGTTTGGCCATGGGAGGCGACCGCATCCAGCGGCGTGGCGCGTGTGGCGCGGACGGCTTGAGCTACGCGGCGGCCGATAGCGACGTGCAACTCGGCCAGCGCGGGCGCGGTGGCGCGGCCGCTGGCGGCGGCGAGAATGGCAGAACGCTCGCGCGGGGAATAGGCGGCGTGGTGAAAGCCCTCGAGCTTCCAGCGCCAGCCGGCACCGATACGTACGACGGCCACATCCACGCCGTCGGCCGAGGTTCCTGACATGACTCCGGCAATCCGCAGCGGCGGCATAGGCCCTTACTTCTCCAGGCCGGCTTTGAGTTCGGCCAGCAGGTTGAGCGCCTCGCGCGGGCTGAGGCCATCGAGATCAGTGGCGGCCAGGCGCTGGGCCAGGCGCTCAGATTGCGGCGTAAACAGCGTCAACTGCATTTCCGTCTGGGCGCCGGGGGCAGCGCGCTCGTGCTGGTGCAGCACGGCGCGGGCGCGCTCGAGCACCGGGCGGGGCAGGCCCGCCAGGCGCGCCACCTCGATGCCGTAGCTGCGGCTCGCCTCGCCGGCCTCGACCTTGCGCAGAAAGGTGATGCCCTGCGGCGTTTCGCGCACCGCAACCTGGGCGTTG